>JBKPQV010000417.1:0-4485 GCA_046734235.1 Acidobacteriota bacterium | reverse complement strand
TACAACAGCAACATCACCGCGGGTGACGCAAGTGCAGCGCTGAACCAGGTTAATGCTTTCAGGCTTGAAGCCGAAAAACTCAATGTTCAGGTTTATGCAAAGGAAGAAGAACTCAGCAAAAAAGATCGAACCGAGAAAGCTACAATCAGCGAAATTGGCGGGCAACAAATAGGGCTCCTGAGGGATGGTGCTGAGAAACTACGCGAAGCAGCTAACGCAGCAGAACAGGCCAGCAAGTTGAAGATTACGTCGAAGCAGCAGCAATACTTTTCTTTGATTGCAACGGCGTGTTTGAAACGCGCGGAAGCCTTTGATCTGATTCGTGCACGTACGGAATTGCTTTTGACGGGTGCAGATACAAGCTCAATAAATACGAAAAGAGATGAGTTTGCTCAGAAGGCAAACGTCTTGAACGATGAGGCTTTGGAGTTAGAGAAGAAAGCTCAACAGTTGCTAGGCGGTTAAGATTATCAATAGGACGAATTAGAAATAGGACCAATAGGACCGATAAGACCTATATGAATAGGTCCGATTGGTCTTATTGGCCCTATTGATCTCCGGACCCTGGATCGCCGATCAATTTCGTCCCACGCCTATCTTTCGTTGCACTAGACGTTCAACTTCCATCGGAACTCCATCAGCTCTTGCTCGACGAATGTAGTCAGCATCGATCTTGAAGATCCTCAGCTTAACGACATCTTCAATTGAAAGATCAGTCAAGCCTTCGTTCCGAACTTCCTGTACAAATTCCGGAGTGACTTTGAAGATCGACATCTTCACCAGGCTCTCAAACGGTTCTTTGTCAAAACCCATTTGAGTTGCCTTGGCCACAAATTCAGCATCGATCTTGAAGATGCGAGCCTTCACGAGATCTTCCATCGTTAGATTTGGGAAGCCACTGGCCTTCATCTCGCGCATGAATTTCGAATCGACCTTAAAAATGGCAGCCTTGAAAAGATCTTCCACATTGAGATGACCAAAACCTGACGACACCAAATCGTCAGCGAGGGCAGTCGTCACATTCAAAGCAGTTGCGGCAAATAGCCGGTCTTCAGAATGCATGCCCTCGTCATCATTCCATTTGGATTCCTTTTCAAAATCGAAGCCTCGAGTTTTCATTGCCGCAACGAACCCCTGGTTGCCGGTAAACTGGAATGTTCCCGAGCCCTTACCGTTTTGAAAGTTTCCTTCCATGTCGATACGACCAGCTTCACGGACGAGACTGAATCTTACGGGACCCCCACTAGCCGCCTGCTCACGACTCAATCCCTGCAATTCATTGAATTCATAGGATTGCCCCATTTGATTCCGATTGCCCTTTTCGGAGCGTCGTTCCAGGTTCAATTGAAGCTTGTTTGGCTCATCGCGAATCGATGCTTTCCAATCCCCAGAAAACGCCTGCTGAGCACGGGTAACACGCGAGCCTGCGACAAAAACAAGAATGGCAAGACCGACACAAAGGCCGAAAACTATCTGGATTTTCTTTGACATGGTGGTATTTCCTGGAGTTAGATTTGGTCTACATAAAGGAAACACCACGGCGGCCAGTTTGTGGCAGAAAATGTCCCTCGAGGCGGAGCCCACCACGACGGGGCAGGTAAAAACCCTCGATTTTAGTAAAGGAGACCCCCTGTGCTCGGCAAAATACTTCTAATTCTTGGAATTCTCGGCATGTTGTTGGGCGGAGCAGTACTTACCGTGTCGGCTCTATTACCTGTCCTGACCGACGGGAGGACGAGCACGGATGAAGCCTTGCTGGGAATAATTCCTGGTGCGCTTCTGCTGGTTGGCGCGTTTGTCCTCACAGTCGCCGGCATAATCGTCATGATTATGAAAAAGAAAAAGAAAGTGGTAGTTCCGGGCTGAGTGATGAAATAAGGAGCCATGAAAAGCTTTACGTTGCGATTGCTAGTTGCTGTTCTGGCGTTGACGATAGGTGTGGGTGCCTCAAGGCTGTACAGGAAACTTAATAGTAGACCAGAATGTTTCTGTGCCATTCCACCCCCTCTACTCGAACACAAAGTTCCTCGCGGTTGGCACAAGGTAGATGGAGGCCAGTTTTTTAGCTTCTATCTTCCGATTGATATAGAACTCAGTTCAACTGAGCGAAGCGAGGAGGCAACCTGGGGAAGTATCTTTACAAGCAAAACAATACGACTCGAAGCCGAATACACCTCATTCCTCGAAGGCTTGGGAGAAGAGTACTTGGCGAGACAGACTGACTATCGCACTGAGCTTGTTCTGCTCGACGGGCGAAAGGCAAAGATCCAAAGTTGGTGTTGGGCCAAACCGGATACCGATTTCAAATGCCAATCAGAACTCCGTGTGTTTGATTCTTCAGCTAATAGAGTCCATCTCGTAGTGACCACGAAAGATCAGCAGGATCGTGCAGAGGCGCTACAAATATTTCGCACGGTTCAGTTGCGGAAAGATCAGCAGGCGAAATGATAGTAAGGATGTGGCACGGTCGAGTGCCGACGAGCAAGGCCCAGGCATATCGGGAATTCACCAACCGCACCGCAATTCCTGACTATCAATCGATACCAGGCAATATTAGCGTTCACGTTCTCGAGCGCGCAGAAGGTGATGTGACTCACTTCATCACCTTAACGTTCTGGGAGAGCCTCGAAGCGATTCGAGCCTTTGCGGGCGACGACGTGGAGCGCGCTAAGTATTATCCAGAAGATAAAGAGTATTTACTCGAATTTGAACCTACCGTGGTTCACTATGAAGTCGTTGGTCAGTCTTCGTGAAATCCATTGCAAATCCCACGACGTAAATTCCATCGAATCATTTTTATCATCGCCGGTATTTACAACATCCTTTGGGGTCTATATGCGGTCTATGATCCGCAATGGTTGTTTCGCTTTTCAAATCTACCGCTATTGAATCACCCTCAGATCTTTGCTTGTCTCGGTATGGTGGTTGGCCTGTACGGAATCGTTTACTTTGAAGTAGCGCGCGTTCCTGAGCGAGGTTGGTTGTTGGCGGCCGTCGGATTAATCGGCAAAATCCTTGGCCCAATAGGCTTAGCAAAACTTATCCTGGGGGGTACCTGGCCAAGCTCAACAATCGTGTTGTGCCTGACAAACGATCTGATCTGGTGGATTCCATTTTCGCTTTATTTGTTTGATGCGGCGCCCAACTATTTTGCGAATTTTCGCCTAGGAGACTTTCAGGATTCATGATGGACTAGCCCCTCCTTGGGGTGCGGCGACCCGGCGCCGCTTTGTTACAGTGAATCTCGTAGATCGAGCACTCCAGTAAGGCCAGGCGATATTTCGTTGTTTAAAGCGTTACGAGGTCGAGGAGATTCGCTGTAACAAAGCGGTGCCGGGTCACCGCACTCCAAGGAGGATCGCGTTGGGAAGGAAACTCTCAAAAACAATGACTGTGAGTCAGTTTGAGAACGGTTACTGGTACGCAACCGAGCTCAAACAGTTTGCGGAATCGATTGGAATTCCGTCAGCAAACAAATTGCGGAAGGATGAACTTGAGAAAGCCGTTAAGGTCTTCCTTCGCACAGGAAAAATTGAGAAGCCGACACAGCGAAGTCTCACCAAAACCGGAATCAAAGACGTTGAAAAAGGTCTCCACCTCAAGCTTCCAATTGTTAATTACACAAGTAACCGAGAAACCAAGCGCTTCATTGAAGAACAAGCGCTAAAACTCGTTCCTGGTCTGAAACGCAAATCCGGCGCACGCTATCGACTGAATCGCTGGCGCGAAGAACAATTAACAAAGGGAAAAAAGATCACTTACGAAGACTTGATAAAACGTTACATCGAACTGAATCAAACTGAAGGTAGCTTTGCAAAAATTCCACAAGTCAGGTACGTAAATTTTCTTGCAGATTTTCTGGCAAATGAGAAAGATGCGACGAGAGAAGACGGAATTCACGCGTGGAAACAGCTTAAGAAAATGGACATGCCGAAGACTTATCAGGCATGGAAAAACGGAACTAGCAAAACATCATCCTGAAAGGATTAGCTCATGCCTTTAGTAACCCGCTTAGCAGAAACACGTACACTGGTCCTGGGAGCGCACGCGTCCCCGCGTGCCCGCGTAACGCGATTCACCTAACTTGGATAAGAAAAAGGTTATGAATAATCCTTCGATCCCGAGGTCAGTGTTGTTAGGCGAGCAGGCGAGGACGACTGCGCTCCCAGGACCGGTGTTCGTGTTTATACTAAGCGGGTTACTAAAGGCATGGGCTGATTCCTTTCAGGATGATGTTTTACAGCCTGCCTGAGGTAAAGGAGTAGCACCAGAGAAACCTCCGGTAGAACCTGCGCGTTTAATCGCTATGATCGAAATTCGCGGACTAACCAAAAGCTTTGGCCACCTCGTCGCCGTGGACAATCTCCACCTGCAAATTACAAAGGGAGCGATCTTTGGATTCCTCGGTCCAAATGGGTCAGGTAAATCCACTACAGTAAAAATGCTTACCGGGCTCTTGAAGCCAGATCAAGGCGACGCCTTAAT
>JBKPQV010000416.1:0-13042 GCA_046734235.1 Acidobacteriota bacterium | reverse complement strand
CCATGGAAGCTCCGAAAAAAGATTGCTGCGGCGAATGCGACGAGCTGATGCAGGAGCGTCTGCACTATTTTAACGGGCGGCATCTCTCAGCGCGCGATTTTAGCGACGAACAGTTGTATCACCGCACGCATCGCTACCTTCATAACCGCATGCTTCATGGTTGGGGAGTGGTTTGTGGTCTCGAGGTTGTCGAGCACGATCAAGTTGATTGCCGCACGAAGTACGTCAAAGTAGGCGCGGGGTTAGCCATTGATTGTTGTGGCCGGGAGATCGTTGTTGAGCGCCCGGCTTGTTGTGCTGACGAACAGCCGGAGATTCCGTGGGACAAGTACGACGAGTCACGTCCATGGTTATTGCTCTGTCTGTCGTACAACGAATGTGGAAAAGAGCAAGTACCCGTGATCGACGACAAGGGTGATTGTAGTACAGAAAAGACAGCGACCAGATTTGGCCGTTACAACGAAAGCTGGAAGCTCGAGTGGCACTGGGTGTCTAAGAAAGAGTTACACAAGAAGTACGGCTGGGGTGTGATCCATCTTGAATGTCCTCCGAAGAAGAAGGAGCCACCTCAAGGTCCTTACCAGGGAAACACGCGAACCAATTACCCCACGCAACAGACTCAGACTCAGGCTCAGTCGCGAACTCCAACGCCCACTCAGAATCCGGAACCTGAACCAGAGCCTGAACAACCGCACGATCACGAGCATCCGCACGTACATTCGTTGGACTGCCATCCAGATGACTGCATTGAACCTTGCGCCGACGGCTACGTGAGCTGCGTCGAAACAAAGTGTCCTCCTGGACACTGCGTTCCACTGGCGATTATTTGCGTAAAAGAAAGTGAGCCGATCACGAAGGATCGAATTGAGATGTTTGGCCGGCCCAGGTTGCCGTATGGACCACAACGGTTGACGCACGTGGTTGGCATTAACTGGCCGCATGGTGGAGTGATTACTCATAGACAGCTGAAGAACATGGGGCCACTTGTTGTTACTTTCGATAGGAAGCTAAAACCAACGCCAACGCGCAGATACCCGGGTCCTTGGGGGGTGAACCAGGCAACTTTCGTCGTGCAATTTGGTCGCCAAAGCGAAGATCTCGATTTTCTCTCTTATCAAGAGCCGCCGCGGCTTTTGGATAGCGGTTTACAGGCGGAATACAAGTTTCGATCAGATTACGACACGCTGTCGGATCTAATTGGAAAAATTGTGTGGATAACAATCAAAGGCGACTTTCTATTTGACTGCCATGGGGCTCGAGTGGACGGCAATAATAACGGCGTAGAAGGCGGGACATTTGAAAGTTGGTTTCAGGTAGTGGGCGCAGATGAGTACGAAGACATGATTGAGGAGGAACAACAATGACACCCATGAACGTTGCTACTCATTCAACACGTGCGGTTCAACCGTGCGGTTGCGGGTGTTCAGATTGCAAAGGTGATTGTTGCGATCTTGAGTGCCTCTCACGGCCCAATTTCTTCTGCGGCCAGGTGCTGACTGATGATGATCTGAAAGCACTAGTGGATTGGACCAACGCCAAGGTAGCGTTACAACGCTTCAAAACCGGTTGGGGTGTTGCGTGTGGCCTCGAAGTGTCGTGTTGGCACACAGAAAAAGGATCTGGCGTAAAAGTTTCGGAAGGTTACGCGGTCGATTGTTGTGGGCGCGACATAGTGGTGTGCGAGCCGCTCACTTATGAGTTTAAGTGCGAAAAACCTTTCGACCCGTGCTGCAAGAAGAAGGAAGAGCCGCCGAAACCTGATCCAAATCAACCTGCACCTAATAATGATCTTAAGCTGGGCTGTATTCCCGTAGGCGAACTTCGCGCTTTTGAACTTTGTCTCGGTTATGACGAGAAACACAGAGCCGGCAAAAGGCCCATGGTCCGGAGTGGTTGTGATTCGCTTAGTGAGTGTGAGGCGACCAGGATAACTGAGACCGGCAAGCTCTACGCAAAAGAGATCGCAGAACCTTGCCTGCCTAATCAAGATGATCGTGCTGATGATTATCGCAAGAAGTTGAAGGGATTTATCGATGAGCTCCTGAAGTACAGGACACCTCAGCAACTCCGTGATTGGGTCGGCGGAAAAATGCACTCGTTCTGTTTTGTTGAGGAGTGTTTGTGTGAACTTGCAGAGGAGACAAAGAAGAGCGGTCCAAAGAATCAAAGGATTCCACTTGAGTCATGGTACGCCTACATCATTCAGGACTGGAGAAATCATTACCTCCAATGTGCTTGCGATCCCTGCAAATCAAACGTTTGTGACGGCGACGGTGTGCCGCTTGCTCGGGTCTGGGTGTGGGACAAAAAGAAAGACAACTGTCGCATATGTCGTGTTGCTTACATCGATGCCTATCCCCCGTATCGTCGATTTCTTGGTCGGGATTGCTGGACCAGCCACCCAGGTTGTGTAGATCTATCGCGCTACATCTGGCGAGACGTTGAAGAAGTTAAAGCTGAGCTACACGGTCTTGGGTTTGGGGTCGTGGAGGCTGAAGAAATCAAGAATCCCAACATCTTTGTTCAGCTAGGAGAAGCGCCAGAGGGAGTAGATCTCTTGTGTGCAACTCCTAAGGACACCGTGAGAATTCATAGTTATATGGACCACTGTAATCGACAGCGTGTTGTTTTGTTTGCCCGGATGCCGTAATGACTTATCCCAAGCGTGTTCAATATCGTGAACGACAGCGCTTACGGACCGCAGACTTACAAGGAGAGCAGGAGTATCTACTTGCTCTTGCGGGTCGTCACAATGTTGGCGTGCACGGATGGGGAATCGTTCGGGGATTGAGAGCATGGCTTGACGGGAATATCGTCATGGTTGAACCAGGACTGGCGGTTGACGGATACGGTCGCACGATACTTGTTCGAGAAACGGTTCGACTTCAAACCGGAGCGGTGAGCAAATTTGTTTTTCTTTTTGCTTGCCAAATTGCACAAGGAGGCTGTGGAGAGTCACCGAGCACCCGTTGTCGTGATGAAGGGCGAGTAATACTCAGTGCCGACGATTTGCCTTTACCTGACATAGGCACCAACTTCGAAGTTGTTCGGGCAGCCGGACTAGACTGTGATTATCCTCCGTGGCCGGTTCTTCTAGGTGAGATCCAGGAGACATTATCTGGACTGAAAATCAACACGTCGAAGGTGCGAAGTACTCGCGTTAATGTTGCGCAGATCGCGGCAGCTTCAAAGTCTTCAATCGTAAGGATCGGCAAGAGCACACTCGGAGACCAATATCCATTTCTAATCGCAGCGAAGGACAAAACCGGTTCATTGTCGAATCGGGTTGCCGCTGATCAAGAAAACAATGTGCAGATTTGGGGCGACCTGATTGTTACAGAATCAAAGCTCGCTCCGATCTTGTTGAATGTCGCTAATGAGCTTCTGCGGATCACGCCTAAGTCATCTGCCGGAGGCGAGCTCAGATGGCGTTCGTTAATCCAGGAAATAAAGGGTCGTGAAAACCTGGTGTTGGAGTTTCGCGATCTTTATGCCAATAAGGACATTCTTTCCTTTGCGCTCGACGGCGACGCTGCTACGCGTCGAAGCGAGGTCAAGGAATTTAACAGTGACGCTACGTTGGTGGAGGCCAGTTTTGAAACCGGTTTAGTGGCGGTTCGTGATCTCCCAACTGTTGGGATACGGATCCTGCTTCCGCAACCGAAGTCGAGTGTTGTTCAGAACATCACAACAAAAACTGTCGACAATCACGACTCCGATTTTCGATACCTCTCTCCAATGATCTCGTTCGAACCGAAAGTAAAAGAAAGCGAACGTGAAGCCTGCGGTTGTCGAAGTTATGATGATAAAAGTTTGGTGTATCCGAATGGAATCGCGTTCAAAGCTGGCCTCAAACCTCCTGCGATTCCAAGCCGGGACCTCTACAACATCAAAGTTGGCGAAAAAGAAAATCAACACGAGCAGCTAAGAGCATCGATTGGGAAATTCGAGGAAGGGGATTTGAGCCGACGATTTTCTGTTGGCGCAATGCGGGAGAAAAACAACGGAGAGCTTGAATTCAATCCGTGGTTGAAAGTTCGTGGCAACGCAGCAGTAGAACTTCCTGGAGGACAAACCGATCAAAGTGGCGTTCCTTTCCTGATGCTGGTCGTGAAAGGCACGCTACGATTACCTCCAGTTAAGCCTGATCCCCGGGATCCCGTTTTCAAGGCTCTTCTGCTCATGGCTTTCTTTCATGGTGTGCTTTCCCACGGAGGTTCGTCCATAGAGATAACCTTTACTGCATTACCGGATTTCTTTGAGACGGCCCAAGACCTTACCTACACCACTACGATAAAGAATCTTGATTTCATCCAAAGTCTCTCCGATATCAAGGGACATGATCGACTAACGGAGTCGTCTCTCTTCACCGATCTCAACCTCCCGACAACAGGTCTCCTGCCACAGGGATCTCGCGCGTACAATATCACGCATCATCCGATCGACTTTTTCGATGTGGCAGAAGTAACGATTGAGATTGGGATTGAAGGAAAGATCGGAGACCGCAAAGTTGCGAGTCTGGCCAAGAGTGTTACTCGACCTGTCATCACAAGTCCCTTTATCGACCTCACGATGATTCCAGCAGAAGTGCCTGCGGGTTGGTCCAAGCCAATTTCGATCGAAAACAATGCCGATCGCGACTTAACAATCAACGGTGACCTGATTGCCAAAAATCTGGGACTCGATCAGCCGCTCACTCCAGCAGCAAGTTTGTTGCACTCAGGTGAAAAAACAAAGACCAGTCTACTGAAAGTCCCGGAAGATTTGCCTGACGGGCAATATGATCTCGAGGTAGAACTCAAGTATCACTGGCCCTTACCCACAGACGAGCGAACCATAAAGACGAAGCAACTTGTTGAGGTCGTAGCGATGCTGACCGCCGAAACTATTGCCACGCCGGTTGCAAATGCTGCGTGGACGTTTGATCTCAAACTAACCAACCCCACTGAGAATAGGGTGACACTGCTGGGTCTGAAAGTTTTTGTCACAAAGACAGGAACGACAACTGAAGTTGATTTCACGCTTAACGAAGTAATCCGCAAACATCAATCGTTTACCCAACACAATATCGACGGAATCATCGGGCTCTCAAACACGGTAGAAAACATCAGGATTGAAATGAAATTCAGACGAAAACATAAAACCTGGGAGTCTGTAGTCGCCAATCTGCCGGACATAATCATTCCGTAGAACTAGCAGCGCGAGAAAATCTCATGAAAGATTCAATTCCAACCAGGGTTAATTACTTCGACGGGCAGTTTCTCCGTCGCAACGAATTTGTTGATGAGCAGTCGTATCAAATCGACCTGCGTAGGCGACACAATATCTCCCATCACAGTTGGGGCATTGTCTCGGGGTTGGAACTGGCCCTCGAAGAAGGCCAGCTCGTGCTGCGGCCGGGCCTCGCTGTTGATGGGTACGGACGAGAATTATTTTTGCCTGCGAAACGTCTCATCAACACAAATGAGTTCATCCGACTAGGATCAAATCGTCTCGATGCCTGGTTGTTCTACGAAACGGTCGAAAACAGTAATGTTCCTGGTGGATACTCTTCCTGTGTGCTGGAAAGCGTTCCAGGTTATCGCACCAGCGAATTACCGCGATTGTTGCTTGAGCGCGCGCGTACGAGTCAGGTTGAAGCTCGCCGACCGCGAGGTGTGCCTCCGGGCATTCTTAACTCACCTACGCAACTCAAAACCGTTGACGATCCGTTAGTGACTTGGCCGGTGTACCTCGGTCGAATAACTTTTGTTCCCACCGAAAAAGATCCAGCGAAGCAATTTGTTATCGACCTTGCCAACCGGCCTTACGCCGGCATCGTTGCTGAGACCGTCGATCATCCTGCTCAGCCGACGCGCCTTATGCTCGGTCCCGTAGCGGACGGTGACAAGCGAATACTCGGCGACACGACTTACACCTATTCCGTTAACAATGATGAAGTGGTAGCCATATATGTAAAACCCGCCGACTTCATTGAATCACCCGGTGTGGAATCAGATGTCACTCTGGAACCGCGCTTCTCAATCGATGCCGACGGCACCAACACCTTACGAGGATCGACGACAATCGAAGGTAACTTGCAAATGGTTGGCGGTGCTCTTCAATTCACCGACGCGACACCTCCGGAAGACACAATTGCAAATCCGAATCCTTCAATCTATAGATCGCATGAAGGAGGCGATGAACTGCGAATAGATCTCGGCACAGAAGATGAGGCAATCGATCGCAAGTTTGTGATTGGTTTTAGCACCGATGATGGAAGTTTCCGGCCAGCTCTTACTCTCGAATACATACGTCCTGCGGGTGCCGCTGCTGCACAGCCTCTGGTGACAATCTATGGTGACTTAACTTTGAATGGAAAGGTTGATTGCCCCGACCTTATAAGAAGGTCGCTCAGTCCCGAAACTCTCAACGCCCTCCTCGCCAGTTTTCAGGCTGGATCTATTGCCGCCGGAGGTCAGTGACGTTCTCTTTGAGGTCTTGCAGATGGAAACGCGAATTGGTCAAGTCAGAATTCATTATCGAGTTCCCGCGGGTCAATCACCCGCAACTACACTCGCGTCTCTTCAAAACGTAGCCGGTCAAAAAATCGGCGACACTTGCGACCAGGCTTTTGCGAGTGTGTTTGAGGACGATCCCACGGTTTATGTAATCCGCCGAGTAACTTCTCGCGTCGCTGTTCTAGCCAAACCACGAACCAGCGAAGCGCGTCTCGCTGAGCAGTGGGGACGAAATCTTTGCACGTCAGTTGTGCGCACAATTGTTCGCAACGATGACGATGACAATCTGGTGCGCTTCGAAAATCAGTCGGAATTCGTCAGCTGTTTTTTGACGCGCCTCGCCGTGGGCGACGCGTGGGAGCGTTGGTACTTCGGAGCGTTCACAAATTATCGAGGATTGCCACAGGAAGAGATCGTCATTGCAGTACTCGAGAAGAATCACCAAATAGTTCCGCAAATCCTAACGAGACTCAAACGATCTAACACGCTTGATTTCGTACTCAATGTCCTGGGCAGAACGGGTCAACGCCATGTTTGGGAGAAGGTAATTCGCAGCGGGCCGGTTGACGATCAAACTGTCGATGCTTTTCGTATTTTTGCCCAGGCAGCTTTTGGCATTGCCGACGTGTTGGCGATCTGGCAGACGGTAAGGCCGGAAGAATCTGAAGTAATCGAATCTTACTTACGAACGAGACCGACGTCTCCAAATTGGACCAGTGGTGCGTCGTTGGCGGAAGCAGTCAGCTCGCTCATTCGTTTTATGCTTCAAGAACGTTTGCTGGACGTCTCATCAGCTCCAACCGACGAGCGAGTGGCAGAACTTCGCGACCTCCTGGAATCAACTTTCGACTGGCTTGATTCTGCCCAGCTTTTCAATTCCGTCTTATCAATCTTCGACACGCCGAAGTTCACCACCGCGAAAAAGGAGTTCACTCTACGTCCACGTCAGGCAACGCCGGCGCAGAAGCGCATCCTTGAAGAACTTTTGACCCGTTTGCAGTCGGGGACTGTACGGCTCGCGTCAGACAGTTTGTTTGCACATGAAACTCTCCTGCGAATCGTCGCTGCACTGTCGGATGATGAAACTTCAGTGTCCTCGGGGACGATTGGCTTACTAGAGAGTGTGGTAAAGAGTGCTGTTGCTATTCAAGCATCGAGTAATGCCGTAGCTGCATTACAACATTTACAACGTGGAGATGTTTCTTCAATCACCTCATCAGGCGATGCGGTCTCACATTTCAAGGCGGTTGTCGAAGCTGGAGAGGTGGCCCAATCATTAGTTTCAGAGTTAGTTCATCAGTCGATCGATTCAACCGATGAGGAAGGAATACAGATCCATTCTAACTGTGCCGGGTTGTTCTTGTTGGTGCGTGTGATTCAAGACTTGCGCCTGGCGTCGGCCTTTAAAGAGTTTGGCTGTGATTCTATTCAGCCATTCCTCGCGGGCCTGGCGATTTCGATTTACAAAGACACTGCCTGGTCTAACGATTCGCTCGATGCCGGTGTTGGGGCGTGGTCCGGGTGCAATATTGATGAAGCCCACGACACGTTGGCAAAACTCGAGGCCATAGATTGGGAACAACTCACGTCCGCCATTCTCGAGATAGCTACTGCACAGCGTTTGTTAGATCCGTCTGAACCGTTCGACCCGATCGAATCATGGGACGGAGCTACTTTTTCGCCCGCGGCTGCGGCAAGTATCAATCGTCTTGGCGCGCTTCTACTAAAGGGTTGGGCTCGGTGGCTGCCTGGGTTGGCTCATTCAAGCACCGGCTATTTGCTCGATAACTTCATTTGCCGTCCGGGAACGATCATCCTCGGTAAGCAGCGAATCATTGCCGATTTAGAAAGACGTCCACTCGACGAGATTCTCAAACTTGCAGGCTACCTGGCCGATACACCGCCAGTTGCATGGTTAGAAAACAGATCAGTCAGATACACATTTTGCAAGTAACGACGAACTAGATTATGGATCAACAGCCTCCAGCCAAGATCGAATTGCGCGGTCCCTACTTACGTAGCATCGATCATCTCCGCGATGAATTTGCGCGAGCGGAGTTACTCGTCAAAGCACAAGTGATTCGATGGCGGATGTCGGAGGCAGCCGCAGGTCCCGAATCGAGCTGGGGAATGGTTCTGATTTCGGAAGCCGAAGTTGATCGCTACCTCGAATCTGATTTGAGCATGCCTGGTGAAGCTAGTGATGAGGTGCTGAAGGCGGTCAAGCCATGGTGGGATGAAGCGGCTGGTATTCGCAGAGCAATCGATCGTATGTGCGACTTCGTCTCTCCTGCTGAGCTTCGCCTGGTGCGTATCTCTAGACTTTTCAAACTCAATCCTGCAGAACGGGACATACTTGTTCTTTGTCTGTTGGCTGAAATAGATGAACGTTACCGGCGATTGTTTGGCTATCTGCAAAATGATGCCTCCCGGCATTTACCTTCAGTTGAACTCCTGATGAACATTCTACGCGGTGCGTCTGTTGGAATGATGATGGCCCGCGATCTGTTTACGACATTCAATACCCTTTTGACGAATCGCTTGATCGTTTTGAATGGCGACTCATCAAACGATGCCGGGCTTGCGCAATGCTCAGTTCGCATTGATAACCGCATTGCTTCCTATTTGCTTGGCTCAGACGAACCAGATGCGAGGCTCGCAGGAATTTTGGAAACCGATCGAATCGGCCCAGTCGACAGCATTGAAGCGCGGCCCGAGACCCTGAAGTTTCTCAGTTGTTTGCCCGATTCGTTACGACTGCGTTTGAAGAAGGAAGATCAGAGCGTGCGCTTGCTGTTGCTGGGAAAGGATCCTCGACTGGCGACCAGAATTGCGCGCGCAGCCTGTCGCGGACTCCGAATTTCCCAACTCGAGTTTGATGTCCGTGTCGCACTGCGCAATCAGATGCCGTGGGAGTTGCTAGTTGATGTTGCTTACCGCGAAGCGCTATTGACGGGTTCATCGATGTTCTTTCTCGGCTGTGACGCGCTGTTTAGTTCCGACGAAGAACGCAAGAAGTTTGACTATTTACAGACCGCGGCGGCCAACTACAAGGGACTGACTATTGCCGAGGCCGACTCGTCGATAGTTACTACCGGAAGCGTCAGCGATGCGGAGTTTTGGCAGGTCGACCTCCCAATTCCTGATTACGAGACGCGTAAAAAGATCTGGCTCTCGCGAATGCCCGACATCGACGGCAGTGAAGACGAGCGGACTCAAATTGCTGCCGATCTCGCTGCGGTATTTCAGATTACCGAGTCGCAAATTGACGACGCCATTACTGGCGCGATGAATCTCGCCCGCCGCGAGTGTCCCGCAGTTAATCTGATCAATCCTAAAGAGTTATTTGAAGCGTGTCGCAGGCAGAGTGGCCGTAAGTTAATTACCTTCGCCCATCGTATTGAGCCACGCCGTGGTCTCTCTGTAGATGAGCTGATTTTGCCGCCAGCCAATAAGAGGCAGTTGTTAGATCTGCAGAATCGAGTTCGCTATCACAACGAGTTCTTTCATCAAACCGGACTCGGCAACAAGATGCGACTTGGCAAAGGACTGCTTGCGCTCTTTGCCGGTGAATCAGGAACAGGAAAAACTTACGCCGCAGAGGCGCTGGCAAGTGGTCAAGGTGTTGATCTTTACAAGGTCGACTTGTCTGCAATTGCGAGTAAGTGGGTAGGGGAAACAGAGAAAAATCTCGCGCGGATCTTTTCTGAAGCAGAAACGTCGAGTGGTTGTGGTTGGTTGTTCTTTGATGAAGGTGAGAGCTTGTTTGGTTCTCGAGGAGAAGTTCGTACTGCACAAGATCGCATGATGAATTTAGAGGTTAATTATTTGCTTTCCCGAATTGAGGAGTTCTCAGGTGTAGTCATACTCGCAACAAATTTACGACAAAATATCGATGATGCTTTTCTACGTCGCATTCATGCATTCGTCGAGTTTCCATTACCAAGTCCGGAGTGTCGACATGCCATTTGGGAGAAGCTGACTCCTCAGCAGGATCAGCGAAGTTTCAATGATGAAGAACTGGCGAGTCTCGCGAATCGATTTGAGTTGGCTGGCGGCAACATCAGGAACATTGTTCTGGATGCGATGTTTCGGGCGCGCGCCGAGAAGCAAAAACTATCCTTGCGCAACATAGCGGCGAGTCTCGCGCGTGAGTATCAAAAGCTCGGTCGCCCAATTACCAATTCAGAATTTGGCGACGACTTTTATGCGTGGATCGTCGAAGACATTCTCGACCCACCACTTAAGGGATTGGGAAGGAGCTGATGGCTGTCCGAGAGAAAACGCGAGAGCAGCGTCCCTCGGAAACGACCAAGTCGCCGACAGTGTCAAACGCTGTGCGGACGCCGGCGCCGCCTACACAAGTAGTTTCAAAACGCCCGTTAGTTGATGCTCAGAAAGGTGATCCCGCAGCGCGCGCGCGAGCGGCCATCGCAATGCAGAAGCAGGCTGGTAACGCGCGTGCCGGTGCGATGATGAAGGAAGCAGCTGCTAAAGCTGTCGAGCCCAAGACCTCACCAAAAATCAATGTAGTCCCACCAACATTAGTCAAAGCACCAACGGCAGTTCCGCAAACTGTTGCCAGGCCAGTTGTAAGTAAGGAAGCGTCCAAGACAATCGTCACTACGACGATGAGCCTTGGCATGGCAAAGCCGCAAGAGACCAGGCCGGGGATGGCCCAACCTGCGTCACCCGTCACAGTTGAGAAACAGCTTGCCCCAGCAGTTGGCGGCAAAGGTCCAGCCACACCTGCAACACCAGCGTCGTCAGCCGCGCCGGCACCAGAACCACCGTCGGAAACACCAAAGCCAGCTGTCGCTGAGACGGCACCGAAAACTGAGGAGAAGAAAGACGCCAAAGCTGAAGGCGAGAAGAAGGAGAAAGAAAAGACCGCAGAAGGCGCAAAGGCAGAAGGAAAGGAAGCTGAAAAAGAGAAACCCAAGGTGCCTTCAGCTCGCGAGGCAGTTGGACCAGCGATAGCCGGAGTTCACCACCGTGCAAAAGGTGCGCATAAGAAGTCTCCACCAGGCGAAGCAATTACAAATGCGGAGCTATCGGCAAAAGTGCCGGCCAGCGAAGCCAAACGCGAGGCCGATAAAGACACCGTTCACAAGCTCGGAGACGAAGCCGAGAAAGCGCCAAATGTCCAACGTGAAAAGTTTGTCAATACGCTTGTCGAAGCGATCGACAAACGGATGGGAACTCCGAAGACAGAATCCCAGGCCGAACATGTGATGAAAGAAGGGGCCAAGGAGGCCAACGCAGAGGTAACTAGTCATCTTGCCGAACAACGCGAAGCTACTGAGAAGCCTTTGCGTGATGCCGCCGCCACCGAGGTTGCACCCACAACAACCGAACAAAAGGTCGACTTCAAACCAGAAGAAGTTGGGCAACCACCCAAGCCAGTTTCAGCAGCGCCAGTTGTGCCTGAACCATTACCAGATGAACGTCTCGATTACTCATCCGATCGCGAACCTACCGACAAGGCGATGGCTGAGAACAACGTTTCGAAGGAGCAACTCGAGAAGGGTAATGAACCAGCTTTCAATAAGAACCTTGAAGAGAGATCAAACGCTGAGGCAAACGAAGCGAAGATGGCGACGCGCTATCGCGAAACCGAGAAGAAGATTCAAGGTCGCACGCACGCAGTAGCAGCTAAAGCGCTCTCAGGTGGCCTGGGCGAAATTCATGGCAGTCGTGATCTCCACATCAAGGGAGTTGCGGGTCAACAGAAAGGCACTAAGGACAAAGGCGCTGCTGAACGAACGCGCATAAACAACGAGATCAACGGAATTAAGGAGAGAACTCGAAGCAAGGTCAAGGTCATCCTCCAGGTTATGGAGTCGATTGCTCCAACCATCTTCTCGATTGGTCTGACGGATGCCGAAGCCGTCTATTCCAGCGTGTTTAAAGAAGAGAAGGGCGGTATTGGCACGTGGCTTACGACGTGGGGAGATGATTGGGAAGAGTTGATCGAGAACTCTTTAGCTACAGCGAAATCTGCTTACAAGATTCGGGTGCGCAAGGCAATCAACGATGTTGCAGATTTCGTCGACGGAAAACTGGGTGAAGCACGAAAGGCTGTCGAGGATGGCCGAAAGGAAGTAGATACGTTTGTTCAAAACCTCGCTGACAACGTCAAACAGTACGGCGTAGACGCGCAGAAACTTGTCGACGAAGACTTCACCGCGATGGACCAGGAGATCGATCAGCGGCGTGATGCTCTCGTTGAAGCTCTCGTCGATCAATACAAGGCTTCCTACGAGCGGATGTCCGCCATGGAAGAGAAGTTGCGCGAAGAGAACAAGTCGCTGTGGCAGCGCATCTACGACGCAACTATCGGCCTCATCAAGAAGATCATTGCCTTCAAAGACATGCTGGTCAGCATTCTGCGCAAGGCGGCGGAATTGATCATCGACATCATCACCGATCCAATCGGGTTCCTTGGCAACCTGATCGATGGAGTGATGCTGGGTCTGGAAAACTTCATGAAAAACCTGCCGCGTCACTTGATGCAGGGTTTGATGAAGTGGCTGTTTGGC
>JBKPQV010000415.1:0-3270 GCA_046734235.1 Acidobacteriota bacterium | reverse complement strand
TTGGAGCAGCGCTGACGGGTAAGATCCAACGCGCGGCGTAGATCGTCGTCATAGTAGCCGTCATCCTCGGTCAGCAATCGAAGTTCTCAAAAACTTCCCAAGTCCACGTAACCCATGCATGAGCCGCCGGTTCCCCTCAATCGACGTGACAACACTGAGTTGGACTTCATGCTCTTGCCCTGGTAGTTCTTTCACGTCGAAATCTTCAAGGCGTAGATGTTCTCTTTCAAGCAGATCAAGCAGCGACTCCAAAAATTCAGCTGGGTCTGGCGTTTTCAAATGATAGTGGAATAGCCGAGCACGTTTGATTACAAGCTGTTCCAGTTTTCGTAACACCACAAGGACAAGGATAATTATCACCGTTGCAAATACCGCCAACGTAAACATACCTTCACCAATGGCGATCCCGACTGCGCCTACAACGAAGATCGTCGCCGCAGTTGTGAGTCCTGAAACCGAGCCACGGGACTGCAAGATCACTCCCGCACCAAGAAACCCGATACCGGCTACTACTTGCGCGGCCAATCGAGCAGGATCTGTGTAAGGTGCTCCGCCACTAATATGTCGCGAAACGATCATGTACAAGGCGGCGCCAAAGCAGATCAGGACGTTGGTGCGCAAACCCGCAGGCTTGCGATTCAATTCGCGTTCGAGACCAATAGTGCCGCCACAGATCATTGCCAACACTAACTTGACAGCAATTAGCAATGGTGGCCAATGAAGGAGACTCACTTTATTAACCCGTTACTTAAACGCAGCTCCCTGGCCTTTAGCACCTTTGAGCTGTTGATAACGCTGCATGATTGAGAGCACATAAGCGCGCGTAGAAGGAATGTCGATCCGCCTGATAAAGTCCATCGCTGATAATTCTTTGCCGCTCTCATCTGTCTTATTCCATTCGACAGCACGGCTTGGTCCAGCATTGTAAGCCGCAACCATTCTCGCTTCTACATCCGGACTATCGCGAAACTGTTCGTGAATCTTCTCCAGATACCAGCAACCTATTTGAATATTATGCTCAGGATCACTTAGGAACGCTTTCGCATCGGAGGCCATTTGACGTTCAAACTCGCGTATACCAGTCTCCGTCGCCCACTCCCGACCGACAATAGGCGTTACCTGCATCAGGCCGATCTCGCCGTCTTTGCCAACTTTCCACGGGCTAAAATAAGTTTCCTCGTAGATGATGCTCCACACCAGATCGGGATCGACCCGATAGATCACCGCTTGTTTTGCGATGAGTGCATCGTACCTGTGAATCCAATATTGATTTAGAAAATACGCTGAGAGAATTAGAGTGAGGGCCAGGAGAGCAACAACCAGAACACGTTTCATCAAGTTATGGAGGACCGATTCATTTTGCAGGAGGAACCGATAACTGAATTACTTTTACCTGTTGTCCAGGTTAATTCTTTCTTTTTAATGTCGACCAGAAGCTGCCAATCGAGTGGGCATAATCAACACCCTCATAGCGCGATCTCAATGCATGCTCATCCAACACATGTCCTTGCAACCAGACCTCAGCATCGACCGTTGCGCCCACTTTTAGCTCATCTCCGCGCAAGGCTCGTTTGTTAACCAAAACTTCCAATTTGATTCGTTCCAAATCGAGATGAATCCAAAACAATTCGCCACCAGTGAGCGGGTTTTTCAAAGGCTTGAAGGCAAGAACACGTCCTGACAGACTCCAGTCATTCTCGTGAGCGGCGCGGGCTGGCGCTGCCTTCTCCAGAGGCAGCCATCGAGTCTTGGTCTTGTGCCGCCGTACTCGAGCTCGATAGGCAAGGCCGCACAGTCCTACATGTAGCTGCTGTGCGCGAAACCCTGCTGGCCCGACTTCGGTAAGATTCTGCAATTCAAAAAGCACTTCACAATCCGTGCCTTCGCGAAAACCGTGAATCACGGCCTCACCTTCTTCGTCGTACTCCGTTAAGGCCCATGGTGTGATCGTTTGTATATACCTTGCGCGAAAACCAGGTCGACAGTCTGCGTAGAACACATCGCCGCTACCAGACTCGTACAGAACGGTCCATACTTCTAATCCTTCACCGAGCTTCCAGCATCGACCATGAAGTACAGCGCCACGCCGGTTTAGTTGAGTAGGCTCACCCTGATCGCCGGCTCGTTCGGCAAGATAATTAAATGCTTTCTCGCTTGATACTTCTAAACCAATTGTTTCGAAAGTAGGATTCATGATGTCCGCGACGTATTAGTTGTTAATTGTTTGGTGTTCAGATTTGGATCTAAACCAACCGAACTTTTGTTTTCGTAATCCTGCAACTGACTTCGCTGACATATTATTGCGCGACACGCTTTCTCTGTCTACGTTTTGTCGGCTTACCATTACTACTTTCCGTTTTGGGCGCTCGCGTCTTGAAACCACGAATTGTTCGTTCCGGTCCAAACTGTGGTTGCATTCCGGAACGCACCATCTCGGCAAACAGATCTACATCATAGTCAGCCTCACGCGACATCTCTTCGCGAATCGTGTGAAGCACCTCGAGGAATTTGGGACGACGATACATAAGACTATTTCAGAATTTTAGATTGATGATTTAAGATTGCAAAACCCTGGTCTACCTTGCCAATCTGAAATCTGCAATCTGAAATCTGCAATCACCTTGCCTTCTCTGTTGCTTCCGAAACCAAAAACTCCGGTGTCACGATCATTGGCACGTAAAAACCCGCAGCCGTATTGAATAGACGAATTCGCGCTTGCCTTCGCACATTCGCCAGGTGGCCAAAATTCCATGTCACCAGGTAATCAATCTTATGAAACGATGCTATTGCTACGTGTAGAGCGTCGGCAATATACTTCCGGTGAAAAATTCCTCGCGAGATGTAGCCCTCCGCAAGAATGGCCGCTTCCTCAGTCAGGTCCACCTGCTCGAGCCCTTTTAAAAGTTTCAGGTAAGAAGTCCGATGCGGTTCCTTTAATCTACCCAGTTCCGCTGCCACTAAAGGAGAGACGACGGCTCTGTAATCAGGCATCTCGTGTTCCCACCAACGGATCGTCAGATCGCGTCGAAAAGGCTCACCATTATCGAGGTAAGCCCCGATCACAGAAGTTTCCAGATACAGGTTCTGCTTCATGGCGTCGATAAAACTTCAGGATTGCTCACTTCCACGCGTGGCTTTTGCGCGAGTGGCTCAAGGCGAATCGATCCCCTCGCAAAGTCAAAGTAAACATGGAAATTCCTGAGAAAGTTTCCTCCCAGGATGCCGCTTTGTGTAAAGCCAGCAGTCTCGTTCACTGGCTCAAGATCCAAA
>JBKPQV010000414.1:0-5942 GCA_046734235.1 Acidobacteriota bacterium | reverse complement strand
TTCTTCGATTTGCCGCCCATTATCGAGCGAATGCTGCTGGTTTCCGACAAAATCAGCGACCTCAATTTCTCAGTTGGGCAGTTGCCACAGGTGGAAATCAACGGGAAGTTGACGCCCGTCCAACCCTTGGGTATGCAAAAGCTGTCTCCTTATCAGACAGAAATCATCGCTCTAACCCTCTTGCATGGGAACCCTGACGCCGCCGAGCGCCTTGCCCGAACAGGAACTGCTGATTTGAGCTACTCGCTCCCCTCACGGGCTCGTTTTCGCGTCAATATCTTTCAGCAACGTGGTGTCTATTCAATCGTGATGCGTGTGATTCCCACCGATATTCCAACCCTTAAGTCACTTGGCTTACCCACTCAGTTGGGGGAGATTGCCGAATTAAGAAATGGATTGGTGCTTGTAACTGGGCCAACTGGTTCCGGCAAAAGCTCCACGCAGGCGGCCATTATCGACATCATCAACGAGAAGAAGCATTACCATGTCGTTACCATAGAAGACCCCATCGAATACCTTCACATTCATAAGAACTCGACAATAAACCAACGCGAAGTGGGTAACGATACCCGGGATTTTCCTTCAGCCCTTCGTGCTGCCTTGAGACAAGCACCCAAAGTTATCCTCATCGGCGAGATGCGCGATTACGAAACAACGGAAATCGCATTGGAAGCTGCGGAGACCGGCCATTTGGTGCTCTCAACGCTGCACACTATCGATGCCTCCAAGACTGTCGATCGCATTATTGGTCTCTATCCAAAGAACGAAGAACCAGTGATCCGGACACGTCTCGCTCAAACATTTCGCTACATAATTTCGCAACGCCTCATCCCGCGAGCCGATGGTCGGGGTCGTGTTGCTGCCGTCGAAGTTTTGAGATCGAGTCCGCGAACACGTGAGTACATTGAAGCTGGTGAAGAGGAAGGCAAGTCACTTCTTGACGCTATGCGCGACGGAAAGCTAGACGGAATGCAGGATTTCGATTCAGTTATCAAAGACTTGATTGAAGCGAAAACGATTAGCCTGGAAGACGGTTTGGCCTTCTCGACGAATCAGAACAATATGCTGCTTTCGCTGAAGGGAATGACGGCGGCCGAAGACTTTATTCGGCGCGATGTTGGTGGCCTGCCCGTAAGCTCATTTTCCGACTCAGGTTCAATGCTGGGACTAATCGAATAACGATTTCGAATAATCATGACTATCGTTTGCCAAAATTGTTCTTCTCGCTTGCAAATAGATGACGACAAAGCTCCTATTGGAGCCTTTACTGTACGTTGTCCGAAATGCAAGAACACCGTGAATTCTGTTGGTGGTAATCCTACTTCAGATCAAAGCGCCCTTGCTGTAGGCGGGTCTCCAGCAACTGAGCACCCCCGTTACGATCAGGTCACTGCGCCAGCGTACGAAATGCCGCACGTTGTGTCGCAACAAGACTCTTCGACACCAGGTGAAGAATCAATACGGGCGCTTCTAAACCTATTGAGCAAGGGAGTCGGCGGCGGACCAATGAACTCTTCGGCGCTTGGTTCGTGGAACAAGCGCAAAGCACTTGTGTGTACTGCAAAGCAATACCGGGAACAGGTGGCCCGCAGTCTCAGCGAGAATAACTACCAGGTGTTTGTCGCCGAGGACACACGTCAAGCAGTTGAGACAATGCGTGCCAATCAAATGGAATTGGTCGTGCTGGAGCCCCAATTTGATGCGGCTGAGAACGGAGCTGCGTTTGTTGTACGCGAGATCAATGTTCTTAGACCACCGCAGAGGCGACGACTTTTCTTCATGTTGATTTCTCCTTCGTTGAGAACGATGGATGCTCATGCGGCGTTTCTAAATAACGTCAACGCGGTGGTGAACATTCATGACCTTGGAGATCTGCCCCGCATTCTCGAAGTCGCGTTTCGCGAGTTTAATGAACTCTACCGAGAACTGAATCAGGCGTTTAGCCTGAGTCCGCTATAGTCTGGAAAAACTTAACCACAAAGACACAAAGGCACCAAGACACGAATACTGAGACTGCTATGGCAGTTTATTCGTTCGGACTTCGTCTTCGTGTCTTTGGGTCTTTGTGTCTTAGTGGTTAGCGTTTAGTATCTCTAAGTCCGATGCGAATAGTTGTTTCGAAAGCCATGATTTGTCGCGGCATTTTTTCTTTGGTATCGCGAACATCTTCTCCTTCTCTATCTTGGCAAGTTTGAATTTGCTACTCTTATTGCGCTTTCATTAGTTTGCAAAAGTAGCAAATAAATGAGTTCAAAAAAGGACGCAAACAATCATCGCTTAGCTGCGGCAACGGTTGCGATCCATGGCAGGTTGACTCCCACCAATCCTTTTGGAGCCGTTGTCTCTCCAGTCTTTCATTCTTCAACGTACAAGTTCACAAGTTTCGACGAAATGCGTCGGTACGCTCGAGGCGAACTGCCCGACGCATTCTTCTATTCTCGTTACTCGAATCCTACAGTGACTGAAGTGGAACGAACCATCGCTGAGTTAGAACATGCGGAGGCTTGCGTAGTTACTTCATCGGGTTCAGCAGCCGTTTTTTGTGCACTCGCCGCGTTATGTGAATCAGGCGACGAAGTGATCGCTTGTGATTCGATTTATGGTGGCTCAGTAAAACTGCTGACGAACGTGTTTGCACATTGGGGAGTCACAGGCCGCTTCATTTCGCTCGATGAGATCGGTCGAATTCCTGCAACTGCAAATGAACATTCAAAAGTATTTTGGTTTGAAACACCGGCAAATCCGATCAATCGAATCGTCGACCTGGAGATGGTCGCCGATGTTTCACGCAAGGCCGGTGTTTATTCCGTAATTGACAACACCTTTGCCACGCCAATCCTGCAGCGTCCGCTCGACTACGGAATCGATGCCGTCATGCACAGTGCAACGAAGTACCTCGGAGGTCATTCAGACCTAACGGCGGGCGCGGTGGCGGGTAAGCGTGAGTTCATCGATCGAGTTCGCAAATTTTCGATTCTAATTGGGACGACATTGGACCCTGCGGCCGCATATCTCTTAGCGAGAGGTCTTAAGACGCTCGACTTGCGAGTCAAAGCCTCTTCGGAAAACGCCCTCCGTTTAGCTCAGTCGCTGAAACGACATCCGAAAGTAGCGCGGGTCTATTACCCAGGTCTTGAAGACGATCCAGGATACGAAGTTGCTAAGCGCCAGATGAACGCATTTGGTGGGGTAGTGGCAATGGACTTGAAGGGCGGTGAGGCTGAGGCTGAAAAGCTTTTCGATTCTTTTCGACTGGTGAGTACTGCTCCGTCTCTGGGCGGTGTCGAAACACTGGTGTCCTATCCTCTTTATTCTTCGCACGTAGGTTTCAGCAAAGAACAACTTGACGCCGCGGGAGTTTCAGACGCGACAGTGCGCTTTGCCATAGGTGTCGAAGCTTTCGACGACATCATCGCCGATGTCGAGCAGGCGTTGAGCTTCGTCTAAGACGTTATGGAAACCACCGTTCCACATCGGCATAGCCACGAGCGATCTGCGGAAAGTAGTCGTCGTCTGAGCATCGTTCTCGCTCTTACATTTGTGTATATGCTTGCGGAAGTCGCAGGTGGCTGGTTGACTGGATCCCTGGCACTACTTGCGGACGCCGGTCACATGTTTACTGACGCAGCAGCGCTAATTCTGGCAATCACGGCCGTCTGGTTTGCTTCGCGACCCGCTACCCCCAAAAAAACTTTTGGGTATTACCGGCTGGAAATCATTGCTGCTCTCGTCAACGGAGTAGCTCTTGTCGTAATTGCGCTATTGATCTTTTACGGCGCTTATCAGCGATGGCTCGAACCACCAGTAGTTAAGAGTGGGCCCATGATCATGGTTGCTTCAGGTGGCTTGCTTGTTAATCTAATTTGCGCCTGGATCCTTCATTCGAAAGACGAGATTGACCTAAACATGCGCGGCGCCTGGTTGCATGTAATGGGTGACGCACTCGGTTCAATAGCGGCCATTCTTGCCGGTGCTTGCATGATGATTTTTGGTTGGTATGCGGCGGACCCGTTTTTCAGCGTAGTAATCAGTTTGCTAATTATCGTTGGTTCGGTGCGATTGATCCGCGAATCAACAAATGTTTTGTTGGAAGGAACTCCAGCTCACATTAACCTCGCAGCAGTGGAAGACGCTATTTTGGCCACGTCAGGAGTGAATAATGTTCATGACCTACATGTTTGGACCATCACCTCAGGTCGTGAGGCGTTGAGCGCACATGTAATTCATGCTCATAGTATTTCGCAGCCTGACTTGCTTAAGGAATTGCGAACAAAACTCCACGATCGCTTCGGGGTCGACCATCTAACAATTCAAATGGAGACTCCCGATTTCGAAGACGAAACATTTCACTTTTGCAACAACGGCACAGCCTGTTTCAAATCGGAAAGGAATGGATAGAACCCTTATCTTCCATGGAACTAAACCTGCTTCTTACACTTGATCTTCGCGAACAAGCAGCGCTGCAAGCCGCATTGGTTACGCATGGCGCCCCTGATTCACTCGTTACGCTTGCATTGACTGGTGCATGCCGAATCAAGTCGATCGATGAAGCAAAACAACTTCGTAAATGGCTTGCTGAGGCCCGCACCGCTGGAGAAACTGATTTTGCGTCATTGCATGTGATTGAACGAGCCATGGTTGAATTTGGCCTGTAAGATTTCACTCATATGACTGAAATCGAACTCGGATATGGACAACGATCGGTTACTCTCAAAATCGATCCAGCACGTTTTTCTTTGCTGTCTGTACCATCGGAGTTTGACTCGCCTTTAACAGATGTGGAGATTGGTACTACCCTCGATTCTCCAATTGAGTCGCCTCCACTGGATGATTTGGTTCAAGCGGATGACTCCGTGTTGCTGGTAGTCTCGGACGCTACACGAGCGACTGGAAGCGCGCAAATTGTGAACCTGGTGGTTCGTCGATTGATCCAGTCTGGTGTATCGCCTTCTAACATCTCGATTATTTTCGCCACCGGAATTCACCGGCCGGTCACTGAACAAGAGAAGATCGAATTACTTACACCATTCATAGTTCAAAGGATCAAAACAGTAGTCCACAACGCCTACGATGAGTCGGGGCTTACCAATCTTGGCGTGACGGAAAGAGGAGTACCCGTTTCCGTCAACAAAGTGTTAACCGAGTTTTCGAAGATAGTTCTGATTGGCGGAATTAGTTTTCATTACTTTGCTGGTTTTACTGGTGGGCGAAAATCAATTTGTCCCGGTCTTGCATCGGCAACGACAATTGAAGGTACGCACATGTTGGCGCTCGACTTTGAAAAAGGCGGGCGCAAGGCGGGTGTTGGCACGGGACTCCTCAATGGCAACGCCGTTCATGAGGAATGTGAGCGCGTAGCTAGTCTCGTTAAGCCGGCCTTTGGCATCAACACAATCATCGATGAGAAGAGACGCGTGGTCGGTATTTATTGTGGTGATTGGAAGCTCGCCCATCGTTCTGCCTGCGAAGCTTATCTTGCCAACCATTCGTTAGCCATCCAGGAGAAGCGCGACCTTGTAATTGTAAGTTGTGGCGGCTTTCCACACGACATCAACATGATCCAGGCTCATAAATCCCTCGACATGGCAGCCCATGCTTGTAAAGACGGTGGAGCAATTGTCTTAGTGGCGGAGTGCCGCGATGGACTCGGCCGCGATGATTTCCTGAAATGGTTTGACAGCGAAAACTCAGGAGCACTTGAAAATCGACTCCGACAGAAGTACGAGGTAAACGGACAAACAGCCTGGTCTCTATTAACCAAAACGGAACGGTATCGCGTTTATATTTTGACCGATCTTCAAGATGCAACTGTAAGTGTAATGCGCATGAAACGGATAGACCAACTTGATACTGCCTTAGCTCAGTTGGGTTCAATTGAGAGCGCATATGTCTTGCCTCATGGAGCCAGGGTCTTACCGAGATTGTCGACGGTTGAGTTAAAC
>JBKPQV010000413.1:0-3096 GCA_046734235.1 Acidobacteriota bacterium | reverse complement strand
TTTCATCGCATTGCCGATCCACGAAATCGCACCAACTAACACGAACAAGAATCAACAGCTATCCGAGTTTTGATCTCTTCCACCGCTGGAGGAATAAGACCTAATACCTTGTATTCGGTCGACGTTCACCTAAGAGTCGGTAATCTCTTTGCTCGATTGCCGCCTTGATCACCTGCCGTTCTGGATACAGCGAAATGCGTGAACGGTTATGGAGAGCGAGTCCAACATGAAAGATCACGCCGCAAGCCAGAACAACTTTAGCGAATAATTGCCATTGTCGTTTTGCAAGAATCTGACTCCAACAGTACATGCTGTAAATCATCGGGATTGGCAGAGTGATATAAAGGTGATTCGATTGCGGTGGCTTGATTGAAAAAAGAAAACTGATGAACGTCAGACAAATATTGACGAGAGTCAGGTACTTTATCGCCTTCCAGTCTTTATGTTTATTCCTCATGAACCAGAAGATCACCAGGGCGATGACCTGAGCAGTTCCGACCACAAAGAGAAACACCACAAAAGGCGAAAGCCAAATCTCTTCCTGCAAAAAAGCTACTCGCTGCGGAGTATGTGGCCCTAACAATCTTGGGACTTCAAAACTCGCAAACGAAAGGGAGCGCACGAGAATTCCGGGAAAGGCACTCAGATTGTCGACATTAAACATTAATGTCGAAGCAGTTCCACCCGATCCTTCAGATAACCCATACTTAAGATACGTTGGAATGAGCAGGGAACCCGGAACTAATGCGCCTACTAGAAAACAGATCAACTTACTCAAGATGGATTGTCGTCTTCGTACTTGAAAATAGACGGCGGATAAAAGGTAGGGAACGAGCAAGATCCAGGACATGTGTAACTGCATGGACCACAACAATCCAAAGCCCATCATACCGAAAGCAAGAGTGTGAGGAAGGATTTCCCTGCGAGTGAAGGGAAGTGCTTCAAACAACCCGACAAAGAAGAAAATGCTCCCGGTGAGCAAGTACGAAGGGTTATAGATCGTGGTTGAAAGATCCAGCATCCAGGGCGCTGTGAATAACCATACCCACACCAACCACTTTGGCAGTTCAGGCAAACGTTTGCAGCAGTACCACGCAAACAGGCTTAGGCTCGCAAAGGAAAGAGCGTTCAACAAAACGTAAGGTGCTTCTGGAAGTGGCAGCAGAAAGAATGGACCACCAACCAGGAGGCCTTGCAAAGCTCCCGGTATTTGAATTTCGCCCCAAACTACATCGGGTCCGAAGTAAGGCCATGCTCCCGTTGTGTAATATTTGAGTCCAAGAAGATAGATCTGCTTCACATCAGAATCTTGAAATTGGGAACACAATCCGAACCACAAACGGAAAAGAAAGGCAGCAGCCAGGAAGATGACGAAGGCAACTTTGCGGCGTTTTTGGTCAGCGAAGAAGTTTGTCGGTCCAGGCATTTCGAAGTCAGCCGATCAACTGTTGTTCGATGGCATCGCAAGCGCAAAGCACGCCACTTTCAAGTTGCAACTGCTTAGAGATCTCTTGTGCGCGGTCGTGATAATTTGGCCCGCTTAATTGTTTTAGTTCGCGTGCTAAACGTGCAGCAGAGAATTTGTTTCGCTTGATCACTCTACCAGTTCCGAGTCGTTCGACGCGCGCGGCATTGTCGTATTGATCACCTCCGAAGGGCATCACCAACATCGGTTTACCGGCCCGCATCGCCTGTGCGGTTGTCCCAATTCCCCCGTGATGCACAACAATATTCCCATGCGAAAAGATGTCATCGTATGGTGCATATGGCACCAGAAACATATTTTCCGACTCGCCATTAACCTGTTCGTCTCCCACAATCAAAACACCACGTTTCCCAATCATTTTTAGAGCGACCGCACTTTCACGAAAGAAGTTACCTGGGTCGATTACAGCCGACGAACCCAGAGTAAATATGATTGGAGCTTCACCATCATTTAAAAATTGCGCGAGGTCAGGGTTAAGTGTGGCCCCGGGTTCATCGTAAAAAGGAAATCCGGTGACGAGAGTATTGCGAGGCCAGTCGGGCTGTGGAGAACCAAGTATCTTCGAAAATAGTGCCAGTATCAGTTTGGGCGAGTTTCTTCCTTCAAAAAGTGGATCTCCGCCAGGTGGCAGGTTGAGTTCCCGACGAAGTTGATGAACCGGCCTACTCCAAGAGCTTCCAATTAGTTTGGCTAAGCTGAAGAAGACTCGATGGGCAGTGGGGCCGAGGCCACGTAATTTCGCCAAAGTGGGAGCAGGCGCAAGCACAGGCGGATCATGCGCGGACATAAAAGCTCCCGGTTGCAGTTCAGTCGATACCCAACGGATCCCGGTCTTCTCTGCGATCAAAGGGGCGACGAAGATGAGTATCTGCGAAATGAGTAAATCGGCACCGCCGTCTTTTTGTACCGCGACCAACAGGTCGTCATACGTTGCCCTTAGCGAGGGAAAGATGAATTCGCGTATGACACGCTCGAGTCCACGCTTGGGCTCGGTGAAGCGGCGATGAAGGTCTTTATCGTCAAGAATTTGATCTGGTCGAATAGGGTGAAACTCGATCCCTGTGTCTTGAATTTTTCTCCTGTAGTATTCGCTCGTTGCGATCAGCGGTTTATGACCACGAGCTTTCAATTCAAGCGCGATAGCAAGGTAGGGATGAAGGTCACCAAGCGTACCGTGTGTTGCCAGGACGATACGTTTGCCTTTGCTCATTTGAAATTGATCTGTTGGCTTAACTAGCCGCTTTCGACCTGCTCAACATCCAGCCATACAACAACACGATGATTCCTACGAACCCTAGCAAGCCGAGCCATGGACCCAGGAGAAAATCTTCGGGTACTAAGCCAATCGGCGCATCCTTCGACAGGCCAACAATTAGACCAGCATTAACAACACCCCACAAACTTTCACCGACTATCAAGCCAGAAGCAACCAGGGTTCCCAGTCGTTCAGATCGTTCAGGATTTGGTGCGGACTGAATTCGTTTGTTGTACCAATGCGAAATAACGGCGCCTACCACCACGGCGAAAGTAGCGGACATCGGTAGATAAATTCCAATGCCGACTGCGAGCGGTGGAATCCTCATTTTGTTAAGAGCACCAAGAAGTAAGTC
>JBKPQV010000412.1:0-10070 GCA_046734235.1 Acidobacteriota bacterium | reverse complement strand
GAATATTATCCGTTGATGTGATCCGGAAATGTTAACCGGTGCTTTTAGATCCACGGGATTGCCGTCGGAAACGATGCCTTCGATATGAGCTATTGCCGGCACGAAATTCTCAGTAACTTGAGTTGGATCAACCACAGACAGGCCACGATAAGTGCTAAACCAAATTTGTCCAGAAGGATCTTCGAAGATGGTCCTGTCTTGCCTAACCCCTTCGAGGCTTCGCAGTCCATCCGCAAGTCCAAATTCGCGCACATCGATATCGCTTGCTTTACCCGTCAACCATAATTCCTGCCGTACTCTTAAGACGTGGTTGGAAGTCGACAGCCATAAAAAGCCGTTTCGATCTCTAACCACACCAAGCACTGGTTCTCGCAAGGAGGGCGTTAGTGCACTGGGTACCTCGAAACGACCATTCCTCCGGATCACGACACCATTATCAGTACCAATCCACAACGTACCTTCTGCATCTTCAAACAGACAGTTCATTCGGCCCGGAGGCAAATCATCTCCGCTGCCATACGTCTTCCAACTTCCTTGTGACAGCGAAGATAACCCGTGCATGGTTGCGAACCATATCGTCCCCTCAGCAGTCTGAAGAATCGCAGTAACATTGTTCGATGCGAGGCCGTTTGCACTAGTGTAGTTTGTGAATTTTCCGTCTTTAAGACTTGAGACTCCATCGTTAAGACTTGCCGCCCAAATCGTCCCATCGCGACTTAGACCTAGAGCATAGATGTTATCTTGCACAAGACCATCTTTTCGAGTGTACGTCCGTGTTGAAAGACCAGGACCGTTAAATTGAATGCGAGTCAGACCACCTCGTTTTCGTCCAACCCACAACTCATTTTTGTTTCCCATCAACGAGTAAACAACGTCACGGTCCAATCCATCACTTTTTATGTATTCGATTTGATTATCTTTTTGCCAATAGAGACCTCCTTCAGATGGTGCAATCCATCTTCTACCCTGATCGTCAACATAGATTGCTCCGTTGCTCTGCGCTGAAGGATCCGGCGAGGCTGGATATGTTACAAAAGGAGTATCACGCAAGCGTTCCAGTCCTGCTCGACTTCCAATCCAAAGGTTACCCTCCCGGTCTTCAAATATTGCATTTATAAAACTCGATCCAAGACCAGCTTCAGCAAGTGCGCTTACCCCGGTGGAGTTCACCCGTAGTAAGCCTCGAGATGTGCCGACCCAAATATTGGAATCAGAGTCTCTGGCGAGTGAAACAACTTGAATGTGACTAAGGGACTCCGGCATCCCAACACTGCTGATCTCACTGCCATCCCAATGAGCTAGTCCATTGTCGGTTCCAATCCACAACTCGTGATCAGTAGCGAGAAGGCTATTTACTTTTGTATCAGGTATCCCCTTGGTTAATGGGGACAATTGTCTATTTTGATTGGAAAAGAGACCCAGGTCCCTGGTGCCCATCCAAAACTTTCCATCGCTGGTGTTGGCAACGGAAATTACGAGCATGTTTGGATTCGGGATTACTTCCTGAAATTTTGAATCTCGGTACGTAAAGACCCCGGCAGTACGAACGGAAAACAAAGCCTCTCCATTTAACCCATGACACATAGCGGTGATACCGGAACGTCCCTCCGGAATTGCGTCAATCACACTTTGAAAAATGCCATTTCGATATAGGATTAGATTTGGGCTTTGTGGTCGAATCCAAAGATTGCCTTGATTGTCCGTCAGGAGATCCATGACTGGGCCTGATGGAAGGATTGAGTTTGTTTGATTGAAAAGCAAAAAACTAAGGCCATCGAAGCGAACAAGTCCTTTTTCGGTTCCCAACCAGAGATATCCATCTGGTGTTTGGGAGATTCCATGAACCCGCCCGCCAGGGAAGCCTCTCTGGTCATCCCAACTCTCACGAACGTACTCGCTAAGAAGCCGATTAGGTTGAAGTGCGTGAACGGGAGTGGTGAGAAAAGCGATTGCCAGGAAGGCTCCAAAGCAAGCGAGCAGTCCACCTCGGTCATGGAAGATATTCGAACTTTTCAATTATGACCTCGGCTCCTTTTTGGTTTGGATCGTCATGACCGAAAATATAGAGAGCCATTCGAACTGTTTCCTGTCCAGGCGACGGAACTCCGGAACTAAACTCATGCTCCGCAAAAGGTTTTGTTTCGGATTTCACACCCACTGTTTTGAACGAAATCTTCCCCGGCTCCCAATGGAAAGAGTGAATGACAGGACCGGTCGGCGCACTAAATCGAGCAACGTTTGAAGCAACGTAAAACGGTTGGATAACGTATTGAGAGTTCTTGATTGAGGGATCGCTTGTCTGTCCAATTTCGATCCCCATTTCACGATTGTTTTGTTCGGCACCTACGTAGTCGTATGTAAACATTGAAAAGGTAATGTTTGCTGCGAGGTTAGAGGTATCTCTCACTCTGAAGGAATAATTGCCGTAACCAAAACTTCTCGTTAGTGTGACCTCAGCACAACTCCATTTACCTCCCTCTTGTGCTATTCGGAGATGTAGTGCGCCGTCACTATCGGTCCAGGCATTAGCCGGGCTATACGGATTCGGTCGATCACCGCGGCTGCTCGGGACATTTCGAATTCGCCATTCGTATCCCCCAAAACTTAGTGTCGGCGACACAACGGCGGCCGACGGAAAGTCTTTCGAGGTTGAGACTGCGTGTACTAAATTCCCCGGCTTCGGTAAGTCCTCAATTTCCGCTTGAGGCGTGTAACCCTGATCCACGAGAACTGCGGCATATTCCGGACCGACATGAATTGAGTTGATCCACGTCGAATCCTGCTGGATCTTTGTGAACGGCGCATTCGCCAACGGCTGAAGCCACCAATTGTTTCTCTTTACATAAAGAACGATCTGTTGACCCGGTTTTGCGCCATCAACTCGTCCTTGAATTACGTCGAGCTTTTCAGCGGCTCCAGTCGTTGCTTGAGGCACACGAGTAAACGTGATTTTTGGACCAGTCGCCGATTTTCCCAGGTGACAACCTGTTAACGTCGTCAGCAGGAGAAGCAGAACAATCTTCAAGGTTCCGCCACGTTCTGGTTGACTTAGGACTTTGGAGACTGGGCAGAGCAATCCTTCGCCGCCTTTAACCTTCACGGGTCGATTTTGTTTTGCGTTGGTACATATTAACACGATCGAGGTATAGGGCAGTTGCCGGAAAGGGATAGGAGGTGACCGCCCGAAAGGGATAGTGAAAAAGCGTTCTATTTGGTGGTGTTGCAAAAGAAGATCAGGCGTATTTTCCACTCTGTTGAGAGAAACACGGAAACGGATTAATTGAAAGAGCGGCAAAGGAGGAGGCGATCATGGCGACTAGCGGAACCGAACAAGCAAGTGAAATCAAGGGCGGAAAATTTCTATTTCCAGAACAAAAGAGTGGGCGGGCAGTCGCCTTCTTCTCAAAGCTTAGAGAGCGAATCGTGGGGCAAGACGCGGCAGTGCAGGGAATGAGCGATCTTTATCAAGTGCATTTAGCTGGTATGAATGCCCAGCACCGTCCGATTGGCACGATGCTGTTTCTAGGACCCACTGGCTCGGGAAAAACACGAGTGGTTGAAGCATCGGCGGAAGTCTTATTTGGCGATGCTTACAAGGTGGTAAAGATTGACTGTGCAGAGTTTCAGCATTCGCATGAAATTGCAAAATTAATTGGCTCCCCTCCGGGATATCTGGGTCATCGGGAGACGTCGCCACTGTTAACGCAGGAGAACTTGAACCGATCGCATACCGACGAACAGAAATTAACCATTGTTTTGTTTGACGAGATTGAAAAGGCTTCGGACAGTTTGTGGCAGTTACTGCTGGGAATTCTCGACAAGGCAACCCTTACCTTGGGAGACAACCGTCGTGTTGATTTTTCGCAGACGATAGTGGTGATGACCTCGAACCTGGGCGCTCGGGAGATGTCCGAGATGATAACGGGAGGAATAGGTTTCACCAGCAGTCAGGAATACGTGAGACGCAGTAGCGAAGAGCAATTGGATCAACAGATTCAGCGAACTGCTGTGGAAGCCGCTCGGCGTAAGTTTTCGCCTGAATTTATGAACCGAATTGACAAGATCGTAGTGTTTCGCTCGCTGCAGGAGAATCATCTGCGACAGATTCTCGAGCTTGAACTTCAAGCTGTGCAGGAACGGGTGATGGCCACTGCATCAACGAAATTCATATTCGAATGTTCAACCGAGGCAAAGGAGCGCCTGTTGTCTGAAGGGCAGGACACCCGGTACGGAGCTCGCCATTTGAAGAGGTCGGTCGAGCGCTTGCTAGTTTCACCACTATCCAATCTGGTGGCGAGTGAACAGGTCGAATTTGGTGACTTAATTTATGTGGATCTGGATGGCGAGGAGTTCACGTTTGAGAAAAGATCTGTTGGGCCGTTGATAAATGACCTCGAGCAAAAAACGGAACAGACAAACACGCTGGAATTGGATTACACGAAATTGGGATTGCCGGTTGAATGCGACGAAATATGGTTTGCAGTTTGAGTTGCAGTCAGAAACTTGATTTGGTTTGAATAAACACTGTGTCAAGGGAGTAAAGCAATGATTGGTCTCAATGTGGCAAATAATTCGGATTACGAAACAGCGTCATTAGCAGGACTAAGGTTGGTCCCTGGCAGAGCAACGAACGAATTTTCTCTGACTGAAGATATCGACAGCAGTGAAACCATTGGCGGTATAGTCGGTCAGAGTATTGCGCTGCGCCGTGTATTGCAGTTAGTCGACATGGTTGCGGAGAGTGATGCTACGGTGCTGATCTTGGGGGAGACTGGCACAGGTAAGGAACTCATTGCGCGAGCAATACACGAGCGCAGCCGGCGGCAGGAGCAAGATTTTGTGACGCTAAACTGTGCGGCAGTTCCAAGTGCATTGTTTGAAAGCGAGTTGTTTGGGCATGAGCGAGGGGCATTTACAGGTGCGCACGTTCAGAAGCAGGGAAGACTGGAACTCGCTGACAAGGGAACAATGTTTCTTGATGAAGTCGGCGAAATGCCTCTGGATTTGCAGCCCAAATTGTTACGAGCTTTACAAGAGCGTACCTATGAGCGCGTGGGCAGTGCGCGAAGTAAGAAAGTAGATGTGCGACTGGTAGCTGCAACAAATTGCGATCTGGAACAGATGGTCTCAGACAAACAGTTTCGCAGTGACCTTTATTACCGGCTCAACGTGTTTCCGATTGAGTTGCCACCGCTACGCGAGCGAAAGGAAGACATTCCCCTATTGGTCAGACACTTTACGCAGAAATACGCGCGACGAATGGGGAAATCCATTCAAACTGTGGATATGAGTACCATACACAAACTACAACGCTGGAACTGGCCGGGAAACGTCAGAGAACTTGAGAACCTCATTGAGCGATCGGTAATTTTGTCAACCGGCAGCACGTTATCTGTGTCGTTACCACAGAAGATGAATGGTGCGATCGATGCGATGGAAGTAGTTGGCAAATTTGAAGAACAACAACGCATAATGGCTATGTTACGAGAAACAAACGGTAGAATCAGTGGACCGAACGGCGCGGCCTTACGCCTGGGTGTCAAACGGAGTACATTGTTGGATCGGATGAAAAAACTGGGCATCAATCCTCGTGAAGCAAAGTCGCCGTTTGGAGTAGCGATGGTTCAGTAAAAAGGGCTCACTTTAAATAATTTCAATGCCTGACTCGGAAAACTTTGCGCTGCCAATCCCGGTCAACGATCGCGACCACGCGATCGGACCGGTGAACGCGCGGGTCACTGTAGTCAACTATGGTGACTATCAATGTCCTGACTGTCATCGTGCACACCGAGAGATTCAAAAGGCTATCGATGAGCTCAGCGATAAAGCTCGATTGGTATACCGGCACTTTCCGTTGGTTAGGGTCCATCCGGACGCCCTCCAGGCCGCCGCTGCTGCAGAAGTTGCTGCAGCGCAGGGCAAATTTTGGGAGATGCATCGCCAGCTGTATAAGAGTCCAGACAAACTCTCCAGTAAAAACCTCAGGCACTATGCTCGGGAAATTGGTTTGGACTTACAGAAGTTCGATCAAGATATGGCGAGCGCTCAGTATAGCGACCAGGTCCTAAAGGATTACTACAACAGCATAGCGCTTGGAATCTCGGGCGCTCCCACGACTTTTATTAATGGGGTACTGTTTGGTATGAGCGGTGCGGAATTAATCACGAGGATAAGAGCGATTCTCGACCAACAGTCTGGGTTAGGGTGAAACCTCGCTAGAGTTTTAGATGACATCGTCATTAGGCACGGCGCAAGAGCGCCCAACTACGACCATCGGATCGAGAGGTCGGTACCACCGCGCGGTAGCGGGTGGGCCCAAAGTACAACCATCGGATCGAGAGGTCGGTATCACCGCGCGATAGCGGGTGGGCCCAAAGTACAACCATCGGATCGAGAGGTCGGTACCACCGCGCGGTAGCGGGTGGGCCCAAAGTACAACCATCGGATCGAGAGGTCGGTACCACCGCGCGATAGCGGGTGGGCCCAGCTAGGGCCATGGGAGTGAGAGGTCGGTACCACCGCGCGGTAGCGGGTGGGCCCAGCTAGGGCCATGGGAGTGAGAGGTCGGTACCACCGCGCGATAGCGGGTGGGCCCAGCTAGGGCCATGGGAGTGAGAGGTCGGTACCACCGCGCGGTAGCGGGTGGGCCCAACTACGACCATGGGAGCAAGAGGTCGGTACCACCGCGCGGTAGCGGGTGGGCCCAGCTACGACCATGGGAGCAAGAGGTCGGTACCCCGCGCGGTAGCGGGTGGGCCCAGCTACGACCATGGGAGCAAGAGGTCGGTACCACCGCGCGGTAGGAAGCTAAAGACTTTAGTCAAAGTCAGGCAGGTCATCGCCCTGTCCATACAGTACGTAATCGATGGCTCTCGCAACACTCCGTTCATTCCAAAGTTTTCGCTTGCTCCCTTTGTCGGCCCACGGACTAAATTGATGTTGCCAGAGGCCGTCCTGTCGCAATTGTCTGGTTGCATTCGCTTTGAAAGCATTCAGAACCAAACTCGCTTTACGATCCGCTGTCACTACTGTATGAACGTGATTGGTTCGCACATTGATGGCCAATAAACTCCACTTTCGGATTTTACAAGTCTCGCGTATTGCAGCTTCGACTGCCTTCCTGTGCTTGGCCGTTAATCGCAGCGGCGTGGTTTTAAGTCGTCGCTGATTCTCTTGGTTCCATTTTAGATCCGGCGGTAAGTACGGAGTGCCATACTTATTGTGATAACGATCGATTGAGCCTCTGCGGTCACCGTGCAGCCATGTACCGTAAGTGCGAAAGGAGATGAAGTAGGCAAGAGGAGTTTCAGTATCGTTCCACATGGTTGAGGTTGCGGTCCGTTGAGAATTAGATGGCCACCATAGTGAGGCTAATGCATCAATGTGTCAAACGATGGTTGTAGTTGGGGACCCCCCCCACTATCCCGCGGTGGTACCGACCTCTCGATCCGATGGTCGTAGTTGGGCCCACCCGCTACCGCGCGGTGGTACCGACCTCTCGATCCGATGGTTGTAGTTGGGCCCACCCGCTACCGCGCGGTGGTACCGACCTCTCGATCCGATGGTTGTAGTTGGGCCCACCCGCTACCGCGCGGTGGTACCGACCTCTCGATCCGATGGTCGTAGTTGGGCCCATCCGCTACCGCGCGGTGGTACCGAGCTCTCGATCCGATGGTTGTAGTTGGGCCCACCCGCTACCGCGCGGTGGTACCGACCTCTCGATCCGATGGTCGTAGTTGGGCCCACCCGCTACCGCGCGGTGGTACCGACCTCTCGATCCGATGGTTGTAGTTGGGCCCACCCGCTACCGCGCGGTGGGTACCGACCTCTCGATCCGATGGTCGTAGCTGGGCCCACCCGCTACCGCGCGGTGGTACCGACCTCTCGATCCGATGGTTGTACTTTGGGCCCACCCGCTACCGCGCGGGGGTACCGACCTCTCGATCCGATGGTTGTACTTTGGGCCCACCCGCTACCGCGCGGTGGTACCGACCTCTCGATCCGATGGTTGTAGTTGGGTCCACCCACTACCGCGCGGTGCCAACTGGAGTCAGACCTCAGAAAGTGAATTCCACCGGAGAAGTGGCTCGACAGGTCGTGTCAAAATTCTTAGATGACGGAAAAGCATCCACCGATTACGCCGATTACGCAGATTTAGATAGTTGATCGAAGCCCCACAGCCTCCGTACAGAAAATCGGTGTAATCGGCGTAATCGGTGGATAAGGTCTCTTGGTCTTTTCAAGACGGCGGATTGCCATCCGCCATAGCTCATACTGGCAAACTACCCAACACCTTACTTCTTTACGAATGTGATCCGGGTTCCGTATTTCCTCCCGACGCCGTTATACAACCCCCCGAAACTGTCGCTGGCCAGGTTGTTTTGCAGATCTCTTGGATTGAAATGGTTCGTAAGATTGAAGACCTTAAACCCGAGCTCGGCTTTGTACTTATTGAATCGTCCAGGAAGCGTGATGCTTTTCAACACCTGCAAGTCAACTGAAAAGAACTTGGGATAGCGACCCGCTTGATTTCGTGGACCAATGAAGTTTCGATTCTCGTCTATTGTTGAGTAAGGAAAGCCAGTTCGCATATCGACAACAGGTGCGAATGTTAGGCCATACGGGGCATGAAACCTCCCGTAAAGGAGAAACCTATTTGGCGCGTCCCACGGAAGTCGAGAACTCTCATTCGGTTGAATGATCGGATTTTCGAAATTGGAGTAATACGTGTTGAAGTCGTTGAGATCTCCGCGGGCGGAAGAACGTACATATGAAGCCACAAATTCATCACGTTCCCTGAATGTGTACTTAGCAGTAACCTGTAATTCCCTGTACCGGCTACTTCCCGAGTTTGTCAGACTAAGGATGGTGCCTTGATCCGGGCTGTCCAATGGATTCAGTAGAAACTCTCGCCGAACCTGGCGCTGCTCGTAGCCGACACGAATGTATAGATTCCGAATCCACTCTCGATCCACTTCGATGTTCCAATTCAAACTGCGTGGGGATCTCAACCTGCCATCAGCAAGTACAAAGCGCTGACGGCTAAGACTGGTGATTTGTTGGCCGTCTGGTTCAAAGTGTGTCAATACTCGTTCCTGCAGTTGATCGAAAGTCGCGACATTTAGATCGATCACGTCATAGAAGAGCCCGATTCCACCGCGCACAACCGTGCGCCCGTCGAGCACAGGCAAAAACGCAAAACCAATACGCGGCGCGAAGTTGCTTTCACTGGTCACATCATCCCGGTCGACTCGTACTCCATAATCAAGCGTCAATCTCCTATTTACAGTCCACTTATCCTGAAAAAAGGCAAAGCCCTCTTTTCGATTCCGGGCTAGCCGGCCGCTACCCTCGAAGCTGAGCTGCTGTGCTCGAGTTCCATCGGCTCTAAGGATCCGCACGGTATTACTGATGTTGGTGCCGTTGTAATTGACATAGCCAAAGCCGCCCCCGACTTTCATAAAGTGTGTACCTGCGAAATTCGGCGGATTGAAACTATATGTTCCGAGAGCCTGGTAGCGTCTGCTCTCACGTGACTGTCGATTGAAGAAGTTTCCTGAGTTCACGTCAGGCGCCAGGTTCATTGGCTCAATGCCAGAGCTGGGGAAGACATCGGCATCGAATTGCTTGATGCTGAAGGATGTTTCGAGCAATGACTTGCTGCTCATGATTCGCTGTTCATTTACATTTAAAAGAAAACCACGCTGCTTATAGTTCGGGGTTACTTCCTGAGGGTTGAATGTGTTCAAACCAACATATCTAAGCTTTTGTGGAAACAACGAGAACGTGGTTGTCAGGTGGTTTCTTTCATCGATTTCCCAATCAACTTGTGACACTGAATCAAAGCTCTCGAGATCGGTATCGCGCTTCAAGGCCGGCAGATTCTCGACCGGAGTGCGCACAAAACGGTATTCGAACGATTGGAAAAACTTCAGCCGGTTTTTATTAATGGGTCCGCTAAAAGTCACCCGTGGTGTGAAAGCTTCAATGCCAACGAACGACCCACTACGACGACGAAGCCGGGGAAACATACTGGTTGCATTCGCGTGGAATTTTTCGGTACCTGACCT
>JBKPQV010000411.1:0-3621 GCA_046734235.1 Acidobacteriota bacterium | reverse complement strand
GATCAAGAAACACAAGAAAGGCTTCGCACTTACCGGAGCGTTAGTTTTTGCACTCGTGTTAGCAACGGTAGGCTACTTTGTATTTGCTCGGCGCACAGCTGCGCTAACTGACAAAGACACGATCCTGTTGACAGACATTGTTAACACTACTGGTGACAACGTGTTTGATGGCACACTCAAACAGGGGCTTGCGGTGCAACTCGGTCAGTCGCCATTCTTAAGTCTGTTTCCGGATGCGCGGGTGCGGCAAACGCTGCGCCTAATGAATCACTCACCGGACGACCGAGTGACGACGGAGATTGGACGAGAGATTTGTCAGCGGCAGGGTTTGAAAGCCTTTATCACCGGATCGATTGCGTCGCTGGGTAGTCACTATGTGCTTACCCTGGAGGCAATCAACAGTCAGAGTGGAGAAGCAATAGCGAGTCAACAAGGTGAAGCGGAGAGTAAGGAACAGGTACTGAAGACTCTATCGGAAGCTGCAATTAAGTTGCGTGAGAAGCTGGGTGAATCACTTGCCTCGCTTCAGAGATTCGATGCACCGCTCGAAGTGACAACCTCATCGTTGGAGGCACTCAAAGCTTACGCTTTGGCGGCCGAGGAGTCGAACCGCGGGAAATGGATCGAAGCCATTGAGCACGACAAACACGCACTGGGGTTAGACTCGAACTTCGCTATGGCGTACAACGGACTCGCAGTGTGTTACGCGAACACAGGCCAGCCGAAGCTGGCTGCGGAAAACGCGGTCAAAGCTTACGCATTGCGCGACCGGGTGAGCGAATTTGAAAGGTTGCGGATTACGGGCTTTTACTACTTCAATGTTACTGGCGAGTTGGACAAGTACATTGAGGTGTTGGAACTCCATAAGCGAACATACCCGCGGGATGACCGACCTCACGTTGGCCTTTCAGTAGCTTACGATCGGATTGGGCAATGGGAAAAGTCAGCAGCGGCTGCCGGCGAGGCCATTCGTATGAATCCGAATACCGTCGCGCCACATGGTAACCTCGCTCGCGCTCTTCTGCGCCAGCATCGACACGACGAGTCTCTGGCGGTTCTTGATCGAGCACTCGATCAGTACAAGCTCGACAGTGAACATTTTCATATCTGGGCTTATCAAATTGCTTTCATCCGCGGTGATGCGGCGGCTATGAAGCATGAGGTTGAGGCGATGACAGGAAAGCCGAATGAGTACATAGCCATCGATTGGCAAACTAACTCAGCGGCCTTTGGCGGTCAGTCGCGGCTCTCACAAGATTTTTCACAACGTTCAATCGATATGACGACGCACAGCAATGCCAAAGAAGTTGCGGCGCAGTACTCGGCTGAGGCAGCACTGCGTTACGCGGCTTTTGGACAATGTGCGCAAACTAAGTCGGCGGTGACGAAAGCTTTATCGCTCGAGCATAATCAGGTATCGCTAACGCGCATTGCTCTCGCTGTTGCGCTTTGTGGTGAGGTCGCTCAGGCACAGTCCGTGGTCGATGAACTTACAAAGGAATATCCGCACTTTACAATCGTAAACGATATCTGGTTGCCCGCGATCAAGGGGGCGCTAGAACTCGATCGTGGGAATGCGGCTCAGGCGATTACGGAGCTGCAGTCAGCCCGCTATGAAGCTGCTGGAGAATTTTGGCCGCAGTACGTTCGTGGTCTTGCTAATCTAAAACTCGGCAAAGGTGCTGAAGCTGCAACAGAATTTCAGAAGATTGTTTCAACTCGTGACTATGCTCCAATGTCGCCGCTGTTTCCGCTTGCCCACGTCGGTCTAGCTCGTGCCGCTACCTTGGAGAACGATCAAACGAAATCGCGAAGGTATTATGAAGACTTCTTAGCGTTGTGGAAAGCTGCCGATCCCGACCTTCCAATTCTGATTGAGGCCAAAAAAGAATTTGAAAAGTTGCCGTGAACCTTGACGACCGAATCCCCACCGGGCAGGGTCGATATTGAAAGAGTTAGAAGATCGGAAAGATTATCTTTCACCGCCTTCAAAGAATCGGTGAGGAAATGCCCTTCAAATCCCTCCCAAAAACTCTTGAGGCTTGCCGCGATTGGGTTAATAATATCGCGCCAATGCGATTTAGAAAGGACGCGCCGGCTGGTTCCACTACTGGCACGATTAGAGATATGAAAGTAACAACGTTTCTCTCAATTATGGTTCTCGTCCTCGCGGCGTTTTTCATTAATGCCGCTGCAATTGCCCAATCAACAGCGACTCGAAACGGTGAATGGTTGCAGTTTCGTGGGCCAAATGGTGCTGGTGTTGCCGAGGGCTTCGCCATGCCGGGTGAGGTTGGTTCCACGAAGAATGTTATGTGGAAAACTGCAATACCTTTCGCGAGATCCTCACCGGTCGTTACAGCCGATAAAATTTTTCTGACAGCCACAGAGGGCGACAAGCTAATCACACTTGGACTCAATCGCAGTACGGGAAAAATTTTGTGGCGGCGCGAGGAACTCCGCGCGCGGCACATGGTGATCTATAAAGCCAATGATGGCGCTTCTCCGACGCCGGTTAGCGATGGCAAGAATGTGTACGTCTTTTTTGCGGAGTTGGGCTTGATCTCTTATGGACCAGATGGCAAAGAGCGTTGGCGAATGCCCCTGGGACCTTTTAATAGTTTCTACGGGATGGCCGGTTCTCCAGTTCTCGCCGGTAACACTTTGGTGATGGTTTGTGATCAACGAACGGGCTCGTTCGTTATTGCAGTGGATGCGCGCAACGGAAAAATGTTATGGAAGACAAACCGCGCCAACTTTGAGTCGTACTCAACTCCGACGATTTACAGACCCGCGAGTGGACCAGCACAAGTTATTGTTCTCGGTTCAAACACCGTCGATGCATATTCGATCGATAAGGGTGAGCGATTATGGTGGGTGTCTAAAATCGGCGCCTACCCAAAAGGCGTCCCAGTCCTGGGAACTGACATGGTTTATGTAATGGCGGATGGTGGTGATGAACCATTTTTGCCGCCTTTTGAAGAAACTTTGAAGGCTGATACAAATAAGGACCAAAAAATCCAGCGCGAGGAAATGAAAGGTAACCCCGAGGCCTCCGAGCACTTTGGCTGGCTCGACACCAACAACGACAACGTCATTGAACGCTCTGAATGGGATTTTGTTCGCAACTCAACTGCCCCTTCGGGTCACGGAGTTACGGCGGTGCGTTTTGGAGGTCAGGGTGATCTCACCCCCACGAATGTTGTTTGGAATATGAAAAAATCGTATCCAAGTATTCCCGCCCCGCTACTATACAGAGGCGTGATGTATCTGATGAAGGAAGGCGGAATCGTTACCAGTTTGGATCCGGTGAGTGGACAGGTTTTGAAACAAGGACGCACTCCAAATGCGCTTGAAGAGTACTACGCATCACCCGTTGCGGCCGATGATAAGATCTTTCTACTTAGTGCGAGTGGAAAAGTAACCGTGCTCAAAGCTGGTGCGCAGTGGGAAATTTTGGCGACAAACGATCTGGATGACGAGGTGTGGGCGACGCCTGCGATAGCGGGTAATAATCACTTTGTTCGCACTCGCAATGCGTTGTATGCGTTTGCAGCAGAGAAATAGTTTTGAAACAAGGGAAGTCATCCACCGATTACGCCGATTTACACAGATTTGGCC
>JBKPQV010000410.1:0-8348 GCA_046734235.1 Acidobacteriota bacterium | reverse complement strand
GGGGAACCGGTGGTTGTCGGTACATTGAATGTTGGTCCTTCCGGCGATGCGATAATTCTGGTGGTAGCGGCAAAGAGGACAACCCGATAAAAGGTCTAGTAGTTACCCTCGCTGGCGCGCCTTCAACAGAGCGCGCCATTTCTTTTGGTGACTCGGACTTGAACCCTTGCTGTTGGCAGGGTAGTACTTGGAGAGATCCGCGGGCTTGCTTCCCGAAGCGGGATCTCAGATCTCAAATTGGAGATCTCACAGTAGCAGCCTTGAATTCCATAGCTATGAGATCTCCAATTTGAGATTTGAGATCCCGCTTCGGAGGCCCGACTTCTGCCTTCTTGACGTGTATACCCCACGCCCCTCTCACCGCGTCGCCATTCGCACCTTCGCCGAGTCGCTCTCAACCTCTGGGATTCGCAGCTTTGGCACGCAACGCGCTAGTGAAATCACCCCGTGAGGTCTTAAACTACCCCGGAAGTGAGAAAAGAAGCGTTGCGTTTAATGATTGTTGACGACGAAGAGGCCGCCCGGTATGGCATGCGGCGGGCCCTGACGACTTTTGGTTACAACATCACCGAGGCGGGCTCAGCTGAAGCCGCCCGTGCCCTCCTGAAACAACAAGAACCTGATTTGTTGCTGCTCGATGTAAACCTGCCGGGCATGAGTGGGCTTGAGTTTCTTCGTGAGCTAAAGAACTCAAATGGAAATGGTCCGCTCGTGATCATTGTTACTGCCCATGGGTCGGAACGGATGGCCGTTGAGGCAGTAAAGGCGGGTGCCCACGACTATCTTTCCAAGCCTTTTGAACTCGATGATCTCAGGCTGGTGATCAAGAATGCGGCTGAAACCGTGCAGTTGCGTCGTGAGAATTATTCGCTGCGCCGGAGGATCGAAGTCGAGCGTTCGCAACGCGGCGCATTGATTGGAAACTCTGATTCCATGCAGCGAGTCCGCGGGATGATCGAGAAGGTGGCTGAGACTGACGCAACCGTGCTTGTCCGCGGCGAGTCGGGGACCGGAAAGGAATTGGTGGCCCGAGAGATTCACGAACGAAACTCAGTTCGTCGAACTGGTGCATTTGTCGCTGTCAACTGCGCCGCTCTCCCTTCCGAACTGATTGAGTCGGAGTTGTTTGGTCACGAAAAAGGCGCTTTTACGGGCGCTGCAGCGCGTCGGGAAGGGAAGTTTGAACAGGCGCACGGTGGCACTTTATTCCTCGATGAGATTGGTGATATGAGTGCAAACGTGCAGGCGAAACTACTTCGTGCCTTGGAAGAACGGCGCATTGAACGGCTTGGGAGCAACGAATCGATACCTGTCGATGTGCGCATTGTGAGTGCAACACATCGTCCTTTAGAGCAGGAGATCGAAAAAGGAAACTTTCGCGCTGACCTTTTCTATCGTTTGCGCGTCGTGACCATCGATATTCCTCCCCTGCGCGAGCGACGTGAAGACATTCCTGTCCTGGCAGAAACATTCTTGCGAATTGCGTCAGAACGGTACGAATTACCTCAAAGAGCCCTTAGCCAATCGGCTTTGAAAAAGTTGCTTGAATACGGCTGGCCCGGGAATGTGCGAGAGTTGAAAAACACAATCGATCGGGCCGTGATCATGGCTGAAGGTGATGAAGTGAATGCCCGAGATCTGCCTGACGAGGTGAGTGCTGGCATTACAAAAAGCAGCCTTGTAGACGACGAAGTTGATGATGGCGATGGGTTGAGAGTGCCCTTTACCGCCGATTTTCGTGAAGACAGGCGAGAGTTTGAACGGCGCTATATCACTCGCTGTTTAGAGCACACGCAGGGAAATGTAACCCGCGCCGCCGAAATACTAGACATGCATCGCCAGTCTTTGCAGCATAAGTTGCGGCAACTTGGACTGGGTCGAAGGTACGTGTCCGTTGGAGGGGAGACGCCAGATAATTCCGACACCTAGAGTATTTCGGATTGTTTAGTCAGTGGTCAGTAGTTAGTGGTCAGTTGTAAGTAGTTGGTGTTCAGTGGCCAGTAGTTAGTCAAGTCATCAATGGTTCGTAGTCAAACGTCCACAGCCCATGCCTTTAGTAACCCGCTTATTTTAAACACTGACCATGGTCCTGGGAGCGCACGCGTCCCCGCGTGCCCCTTTGCCAAGGTTGCGCTTGCTTGGATAACAGTTAGCTAGACCATATTTGCCTCGGAAGGTTCGGTTTCCAAGTGGCAGGCGGGGACGCCTGCGCTCCCAGGACCAGGGTCCGTGTTTGTAATAAGCGGGTTACTAAAGGCATGAGCTGTGGACGAGTGCCAACGAACGTGATGACTAACTACTGACAACTAACTACTGACTACTGACAACAGATCAAAATCTGAAATCTGAAATCTGAGATACCCTCCCTCTTGCCCAACCTTTCTCCAGCGTGTTAATTTCCACACGTCTCTCATTCGTATGCGGAGACTCTCAGTAAACCTCATCTGCGAGTTTTCTCTGTGAACTCGCTAACAAAGTGAACAGTTGACGGTATTGGAGCTGCCCAGAACCTGAGCACTTGACTTGGAGATTTCTGATGAGCAATTCGATCGGGAAACAGTTTGTAGCGCTTTCGGTATTAGTCTCTCTGGCTCTTTTTGCCTTCTCATGTACCTCACAAAATGACACGTTCTTCGGTAAAAACGTACCACCAAAACAGAACATATTTCGGTATGTGACCGGCGACGAACCTCAGTCGCTGGATCCTCCGATCAGTTTGGGCCAACCGGAAGCTCGCATCTACATGGCGCTTTTCGATGGACTGGTTGAGTACAATCCGAAAACGCTTGCTCCTATGCCATCCCTCGCTGAACGCTGGGACATTAATAACGACTCGTCAGAATTTACTTTCCACTTGCGACAAAATGGACGCTGGTCGAATGGCGATCCAATCGATGCGAACGACTTTGTTTATACATTTCGTCGCTCGGTCTCTCCTCAGCTCGCCTCCGGAAACGCTTACCTCGCTTACTACATCAAGTATGCACAGGCCTTTAATACCCACGCAGTTTTCGTCAAAGATCCAAAGACGGAAGATTTCCTTCTCGCAAAGGATTTCGAAGAGAATCCGGCACCAGAACCACTCAGTTCCCAACCTTTGGGCCAGGTCGAATACCCGGGCAACACTACAGGAGCCACTGCTGCTCCAGATTCAGCATTCCACCACTTAATGCATTCACCAACTCGCTTGACGTTGCCGGGCAGCGAGAAAGCGCGAAACAAACTTTTAGACAGCAACCCAAAACTGAAAGCCGCCGTAGCCGGCAAGGAATTGGTGGAGGTTAAGGGTGAAGACATGGGTGTTGAAGCAGTAGATAAATACACACTGCGAGTCTCACTAGGCCAACCTGCACCTTACTTCCTCGGTCTCCTGGCTCACCAACTCTTTAGACTGGTGCCGCGAAAAGTGGTCGAACAATATGGTGAGAAATGGACCGATCCAGGCCACATAGTTACTTGTGGTCCATTCAAGTTGAAGGAGTGGGAGCCTTACAGCAAGCTAGTTGTTGAACGCGATCCAATGTTTTGGGATGCGGCCACCGTGCGTCTCGATGAAATTCATTTCTTTCCGATGGCTGATAACCCATCGATCATGAATCTCTACAAGGTCGGTGAGATTGATGCGGTGCTCAATCATACTGTGCCAAACGCATGGCTTGAGGTGGTGCGAAAGAAGAACGATTACATGGAGGGTAAAGAAGCCGCTATTGATTACCTTCAGATTAACGTTACTCAGCCGCCAATGAACGACGTAAGGGTACGAAAAGCTTTCAACTACGCAATCGATAAGAACGCTTGGGCTGCCTGGCGCAAAATAGTAAAGCCGTTGACTGCATTTACTCCTGAAGGAATCTTTCCCGGTTACCCACAGCCAAAAGGAGACGATTTCAATCCTGAACGCGGCCGGCAACTATTAGGTGAAGCCGGATACCCGGTCACCCAGAACGCCGATGGAACTTTCTCGTGTCCGAAGTTTCCGGTGAAAGAGGTCGAGTACATCTACAACACCCAGGAATCAAACAAGGCAATGGCTGAATGGATGCAGGCCCAGTGGAAACAGAATCTCGGGATTACAATTCCACTGCGTAATATGGAATCTAAGACCTTCCTGGAAGCGCGCACAAAGCTCGATTACAAAGGATTTTCGCGGGGAGGGTGGTCCGCGGATTACATGGATCCGTTTACATTCCTTAGCTTGTTCTATACAGGTGGTGACAGCGGGACAGGCTGGCAAGATTCGGAATATATAGACATGCTTGATAAGGCCAACCGGACTCTCGATCCTCAGAAGCGTTACGAGTTGTTGGCCCAGGCTGAGAAGTATTTGATCGACGCGCAACCAATCATCCCTATTGACACCGCTTCCGTGAATTGGGTGAAGAAGCCGTATGTGAAGGGTATGTATCCAAATCCCGGTTCTCTCTTTCCGTGGAAGTTTGTTTATATTGAGCGTGACCAGAGCAAGTGGGATAGCGGTACGCCAAGCCTGGCGGAATGAATTAATCAGTGCTTAGCTTCATAATCAAGCGTCTCCTCGTCACCATTCCAACTATCCTCGTCGTGATCACAATTACGTGGGGTCTTGTCAGACTCGCTCCCGGAAACTTTTACTCGGGTGAAAAACGGCTACCCAAAGCAATCGAGCAAAATATTCGCGAAAAGTACGGACTCGATAAACCCTGGTACCAACAATACGGCAAGACTATGTGGAACATAGTCCGCCACATGGACTTTGGAACCTCGCTCAAGTATCAAGGCCAATCAGTTAACACGATCATTTGGCGGTCCTTGCCGGTCTCAGCTTCGGTTGGGATTCTGGCGTATCTACTGGCGTTGTTGCTTGGAATTCCAGCTGGATCATTTGCCGCACTCAAACAGAATTCACGTTGGGACTATGGTTCTATGGCACTCACAATGTTGGGCATCTCAATACCTAACTTCGTGCTTGGTCCAATTCTGGTTCTGGTTTTTGCCCTCAGTCTATACTGGTTGCCGCCATCGCGTTGGGATGGATTATTCAGCCGAAACATCATTTTGCCGGTGCTAACACTTTCAGCGGTCTATATCGCTTATGTCGCACGCTTAACGCGAGCCGGGATGTTGGAAGTACTGCGCTCCGATTACATTCGTACTGCCCGTGCAAAAGGCTTGCGCGAGCGTGATGTAGTCATCAGACATGCATTGCGAGGTGGTCTAATGCCGGTGGTTTCTTATACCGGTCCAGCGCTGGCCTTTCTACTAACTGGAACTGTAGTTGTCGAAAAGATTTTCGCGCTGCCAGGTTTGGGAAACTACTTCATTCAAGCGTCATTGAATCGTGACGAGCCTCTAATTATCGGCATCGTCGCCTTCATAGCAATAACGCTATTGTTAATGAACCTGTTGGTTGATATCGCCTACGCCTTTCTTGATCCACGTGTGCGCTATAACTGAAGACTTATGAGTGACGAGTCATCTAAGAGGCCTGACGATCACCACCGCGGCGAGCCGGCGTTAAATCCATTAGGTGAGCCTTCAAAATTGGCTGAGACTCATCATGATCCGGATGTAATTGCACTGGGATCTGAGATGGCCGTCGCAGAAGGTGATATCCGCTGGGCCGAAGGAAGGGAATTTGTCCGCGGCAGTTCGTTGTGGCTCGATGCGTGGCGTCGCTTGCTAAAGAACAAGCTGGCAGTGTTTGGCCTCGTCGTAGTTATCTTAATCACCATTGCTTCGATCTTAGGACCACGGGTAATCAAAGCGACTCTTGGAATTACTCCCGATTTCATTCCAAGCAACGACGTTAAGCTGATTAAGTCGTTCCCGCCATTTACCGGACCAAACGGTGAATTCTCGTGGACTCATCCGATGGGCACAGACAATGCTGGTCGAGATCAGTTTGCGCGTGTTCTCCAGGGCGGCCAAATTTCCTTGTTTGTCGGCATTATCTCGACCTTGGTTTCTCTACTGATCGGTGTGAGTTATGGAGCCGTGGCGGGTTATATCGGTGGACGTACCGATAACCTGCTGATGCGCCTGGTCGATGTGCTCTATTCGTTGCCCTACGTCATTCTTGTCATTGTTTTGTTGTCGATGTTTCGCAGCCAAACACCTCGCGGTCAACTGGTCCTACTTTTTGTATCACTTGGGTCCATTTCCTGGCTAACGATGGCTCGTATCGTTCGGGGGCAGGTCTTGTCGTTGAAGAACCAGGAGTTCGTGCTTGCTGCACGCGCCACCGGAGTTTCGACGTTCCGCATCATCTTTCGTCACCTGATTCCGAATACTCTTGGACCTGTCATCGTTTACGCCACCTTAACTATTCCTCAGGTGATGCTTACCGAGGCGTTTCTCTCGTTTTTGGGCTTTGGAGTTCAAGCTCCACTAGCATCGTGGGGCAGTTTAGCGTCAGACGGAGCTCAGAACATTGCGATCTATCCATGGCAACTGATCTTTCCCGGCGTCACGATGGCCCTGACCTTATTCTCTTTGAATTTCCTTGGTGATGGTTTGAGGGATGCTCTCGATCCGCAAATGCGAACTGAATGAGACGCTGAAGTGATGAGTGCAAATAACGGCAACTTACTTGAGATAAACAATCTCTGCACCTACTTCAATACTGAAGACGGCGTGGTTAAGGCCGTTGACGGTATCTCGTTTACTCTGAAGCGCGGCGAGACCCTGGGGATTGTTGGCGAATCCGGTTCTGGCAAGTCGGTCACGAATCTGTCAATCATTCGTCTTATTCCTGATCCTCCCGGAAAGATAGTTGCTGGCGAGGTAATTTTTAATGGCCAGGACATTCTGCTGCTGCCTGATGATGAGGTGCGAAAGATACGGGGACGTCGAATCGCGATGATCTTCCAGGATCCGATGACGTCGTTAAATCCATTTCTGAAGATTTCCAGACAGCTTATGGAGATGACGCAACTTCATTTGGGTCACTCAAAATCCCAGGCTTATGAACATGCGATAAAAATGCTTACGACTGTGGGCATTCCCGATGCTCGCGCGCGCGTAGACAACTACCCACATGAGTTCTCCGGTGGTATGCGACAGCGCGTAATGATCGCTATGGCACTTTCGTGTGAACCCCAGCTGTTGATAGCAGACGAACCAACTACAGCCCTGGACGTTACGATCCAGGCTCAAATTCTTGAGTTAATAAGGAAGTTAAAAAAGGAAACAGGGACGAGTGTTATTTTGATTACTCATGATCTTGGTGTCGTGGCGGGAATGACAGATCACATCATCGTCATGTATGCCGGAAAAGTTTTTGAACAAGCAAAGACCAGCGCGCTATTTGCCCGTCCCGCAAATCCTTACACCAAGGGTCTGTTGCGCTCTGTGCCGGATCCAACGACAGAGCAGGGAAAGCTTTATCAAATACCCGGATCTCCTCCAGACGTGGCGCACCTGCAACCTGGTTGTCCTTTTGCTCCACGATGTGAGAGAGCTGAGGATATTTGCCGGCGAGAGTTTCCACCGTTTGTAGAAGTAACGCCCGATCATCACTCGCTTTGTCATTTCGCGGATGAAGTATTTGCTGCGTCCAATAGCACAATCTAAAGATGACCACGCCAGAAACAAAAGTGAATTCAGATTCCTTGATCTCGATACGTGATCTAAAGGTGCACTTTGATCTTGGCGGTGGCGATCTGCTGGGCCGCTTGATTCAGCCAGGTTCGACGAAGCGAGTAGTCAAAGCAGTAGATGGAGTTTCGCTGGATATCCTGCGGGGTGAGACTCTTGGTCTCGTCGGTGAATCCGGTTGCGGAAAATCCACTCTTGGACGCGCATTACTTAGGTTGACTGAGCCGAGTGGTGGACAAGTAATGTTTCGCGATCAGGACTTGGCCCATTTATCGAATCGACAACTACGCGAACACCGGCGTCACATGCAGATCATTTTTCAGGATCCGTACGCATCATTGAATCCACGAATGACCATTGGTCAAATTGTGGGTGAACCACTTGAAACATTTCGAATCGCGCAAGGAGCAGATGCTGAAAAGCGAGTGCAGGAATTGCTGGAGACTGTGGGTTTGAGCAAGCGTTTTATTAAACGGTATCCTCACGAATTTTCGGGAGGACAGCGACAACGAATCGGAATCGCCAGGGCTCTCGCTGTCGACCCGGATTTCATTGTTGCCGACGAACCGATTTCAGCACTCGACGTTTCCATTCAAGCCCAAATACTAAATCTTCTGGAACGGTTACAAAGTAAGAAGAATCTTACGTACCTGTTTATTTCCCACGATTTGCGTGCCATCCGACATGTTTCGGATCGGACGGCCGTAATGTACCTGGGCAAGCTTGTTGAACTAGCTGACGCGAAGACAATTTATGATGAACCCTTGATGCCG
>JBKPQV010000409.1:0-5319 GCA_046734235.1 Acidobacteriota bacterium | reverse complement strand
GTTCCGGTTTTGGTCAGGAGCAATGAAGGAAGACCGACAAAGATCGAAGGCAATCCCGATCATCCGAACAATCGACCAGGAGATTTTCCTGCAGAAGATCCCGGGCGCGACCCGCGAGGTTCAAGTGCGACTGACATCTTTACGCAGGCTTCAATCCTGAGTCTTTACGATCCAGATCGCTCGCAGACACTCACTTTCCGCGAAGACATTCGGACGTGGACCGCATTTGTTGGAGAAATGCGGACCACTCTCGATGAACAGCGACCAAAGCAAGGCGCTGGAATTCGTTTTCTTTCAGAGCCTGTTATTTCACCAACACTCGGAGCGCAAATGAAGGAATTGCTTCAGGCGCTTCCGCAAGCAAAGTGGCATCAGTATGAGCCGGCGAATCGCGATAACGCGCGTGCCGGGGCAGTCATGGCGTTGGGCCAACCTGTAAACATTACTTATCGCTTCGATCTTGCCGATAGGATTCTTTCTCTCGATTGCGACTTTCTCTCGTGCTTGCCTGGTTCGCTCCGTTATGCGCGCGACTTTGCTGCTAAACGTCGGGTAACTGAAGAGAATAAGAGCATGAGTCGTCTTTATGTCGTTGAGACGACGCCAAGTAATACTGGGGCAAAGGCCGACCATCAATGGTGTGTTAAGCCGAGTGAGTTTGAGGGAATCGCACGAGCTCTCGCTGCCGGATCGGGCGGACCCGAATGGATACAAGCCGTTGCGAAGGATCTAAATCAACACAAAGGCGCAAGTATCGTAATAGCCGGCGACCAGCAACCGCCGATCATTCATGCCATTGCGCATGCAATGAACAATGCGTTGGGTAACGTTGGCAAGACTGTTTTCTTCAGTGATGCCCTTGAAGTTAGTTCCGTAGATCAGCGCGCTTCGTTGGCGGAGTTACTGGGTGATCTCGAGGCAGGCAAGGTGGAATTACTTGTCATCCTTGGTGGCAATCCGGTTTACAACACGCCTTCCGATTTAAAGTTGACCTTCGAGAGATTACAGAAGGCCAAACTGCGAGTTCACCTCAGCCAGTACAAAGATGAAACGTCTCAACTGTGTCACTGGCACGTTCCTGAAACTCATTTCCTCGAAGCCTGGGGGGATACACGTTCGTACGACGGTACCGTCACTATTTTGCAGCCTTTGATTCAGCCGTTGTATGACGGTAAGACCGCAAACGAACTGCTCGCTGTATTCTCGGATCAGTACGATCGCAAACCGCTCGAGATTGTTAAGACTTACTGGCAGGCGAATCGTAGTCAGTTGGCAAATCAGCAAGTAGCAACCCCGACGCCGACAGGCGAAGGGCGAGAAGGGGCAGAAGGACCTAAGCCGGCGAGCTCAGCAGCACCAGCAGCGAGCCCAGCAGCCTCAACTGATTTTGAGTCGTGGTGGCGGCAAACGATCCACGATGGATTTGTTCCTAACTCCGCTCTTCCAGTCAAGACGCTTACTGCGCGAGCGGATGCACTAAATCAGCCACCAGCAACACAAGCTGCAACGGGAAACTATGAGGTTGTTATTCGCACGGATCCCTCAATTTATGACGGCCGGTTCGCAAACAACGGTTGGTTGCAGGAACTTCCGAAACCTTTAACGAAAGTGACCTGGGACAATGTCGCGGTTGTCAGTCCGAACACTGCGTTCCAGATCGCGGGCGTTCGCGACAATGGTGGGAGCACTATCGGACGCGAACACTACGTTCCAAAAATTGATCTAACCGATCAACAAGGCAACTCAGTGCGGGCACCCCTTTGGATCATGCCGGGACAGCCCGATAACGTCGTTACGATCTTTTTGGGATTTGGTCGGACTATTGGTGGCCGCGTCGCCAGTGGCATTGATAATCAACCAGTTGGTTATGACGCTTACAAGATCAGAACCTCCTTTGAGCCCTGGTTCACCAGGAACCTGAAAGTTCAGAAGGCCACCGAACAACACCTGCTCGCAACAACCCAGCTGCATTTCAATCTGGAAGATCCAAACTTCGCCAAGGAAGAGCGAGACGTTGTTCGTTCAGAGACTCTCGAACAATTCCTCAAGGGCGAGAAGCACGAAGCGCATCATGAAGAGCCTTCGATGTACGAGCCTTATCCCTACAAGGATCAGGCTGCGAATGCCCCTAACTACGCTTGGGGCATGGCTATTGATTTGAACAACTGCGTTGGTTGCAACGCGTGCACGATTGCATGTCAGGCGGAGAACAATATTCCAATCGTCGGTAAAGAGCAGGTTGCTCGCAGTCGTGAAATGCATTGGATTCGCGTTGATACTTACTTCAAAGGGTTCGATCCAAACAAACCTGAAGGGACGAACTTCATGCCAGTGCCTTGCATGCACTGCGAGAACGCACCGTGCGAACCTGTATGTCCTGTTCACGCTACAGTGCATAGTGCAGAAGGCTTAAACGACATGGTTTACAACCGCTGTGTCGGTACTAAGTACTGTTCAAATAACTGTCCGTACAAAGTTCGTCGTTTCAACTTCTTCCTCTACAACGATTGGGATACACCGCAGTATCAACTAATGCGCAACCCTGACGTGTCAGTGCGCAGTCGTGGTGTGATGGAAAAGTGCACTTACTGTGTGCAGCGCATTCAGGCAGTGAAGATTCAGTCGGAGATTGAAGGACGACACGCACATGATGGAGAGATTGTGACGGCTTGTCAGGCTGTATGTCCGACTGAGGCGATTGTTTTTGGCGACGTCAATGATCCAAATAGCCGCGTATCGAAGTTGAAAGCGAGCGAGCGAAATTATTCACTGTTGGAAGAACTGAACACTAAACCGAGAACGACTTATTTGAAGCATTTGCGGAACCCAAATCCGGAGATCAAAGGGTAACGCCCGAGAAAGATTCCGCATAGGTCCTATAGGTCCAATTGGTCCTATACGCTCCTCTTCGAACACTTAGCAATGGCAGACGAACCACAAAAGCCGTACATGGAAGGGCCGATGCATTCGACGCACCCGGTTATTGATCCGGGTCTGACATTCGCTTCGGTTACGGACAAGATTAGCTCGATTGTTCTGAAGCGCAGAACGTCGTTGGCGTGGTTTTTTGGTTTCGCGATCTCGTTCGCACTTTTCCAATTGATGTTGCTGGCGATCACCAACCTGGTCTTCGTTGGTATTGGATTGTGGGGAGTGAATGTTCCGGTTGCGTGGGGAGTCGACATCCTCAACTTTGTCTGGTGGATCGGGATCGGTCACGCCGGAACTTTGATTTCTGCAATCCTGCTGCTCCTGCGACAACAGTGGCGAACGTCAATCAACCGTTTCGCGGAAGCGATGACACTGTTTGCGGTTGCCCAGGCCGGAATGTATCCCGTTTTCCACCTCGGTCGACCGTGGTTGATGTACTGGCTGTTCCCATATCCAAACACGATGGGGATCTGGCCGCAATTCCGCAGTCCATTAATGTGGGACGTGTTTGCTGTTTCTACATATGCGACCGTGTCGGCGATGTTTTGGTTTGTTGGTTTGATTCCCGACTTCGCCACGTTGCGCGACCGCGCGAAGAGCAAGCCCTTCCAGCTTATTTACGGGTGGTTGGCAATGGGTTGGCGCGGATCGGCGCGTCACTGGCATCGCTATGAAACCGCCTACCTGTTGTTGGCAGGGTTAGCAACACCGCTGGTTCTGTCGGTGCACACGATCGTCAGTTTTGACTTCGCCGTGGGCATCATCCCTGGATGGCACGCAACGATCTTTCCGCCTTACTTCGTTGCCGGTGCTATCTATGCAGGCTTCGCCATGGTGTTGCTGCTGACGATCCCGCTTCGAAAGTTCTACGGCCTGGAAGGCTTCATCACAATGCGTCACATGCACAACATGGCGAAGGTGATGTTGGCAACTGGCCTGATTGTTGGATACGGCTACGTTATGGAAGCGTTCTTCGGTTGGTATAGCGGCAATAAGTACGAACGCTTCATGATTTGGAATCGAATGCATGGCCCCTATTCGCTTTATTACTGGGCGCTCATCCTGTGCAACATCATCACGCCGCAGTTCTTGTGGTCCAAGAAGTTGCGTTCGAACCTCGTGGTGCTCTGGATCATTTCATTCATCGTCAGCATCGGTATGTGGCTCGAGCGATTTGTGATTGTTGTAACCAGCTTGCATAGAGATTTTCTACCATCGTCGTGGGGAATGTATCAGCCGACGGTATGGGATTGGTCGATGTTTGTCGGCACGATTGGTTTCTTCTTTACGTTGCTGTTCCTGTTCATTCGATTCTTGCCAATGATTTCAATCTTTGAAATGCGAACGATTCTGCCTGAAGCTGAGGTGGAGGAGGAATAGCGAGACGGCGAACAGGCGAATCGGAGACAGGGCGAATGGGCGGCGAGTTTAGACAGAGTGTTTTGAATGGCTGACGAAAAAGACAAAAACAAGATGGTTGAAGGGAACGGGCACTCAGTTGATGGCTCCGCGTCGCCGTCTGTCCCTGCGTCGTCTTCTGCTGTCCACCATCGTCATCACCCACCGCTTTACGGAATCATGGCCGAGTTTGAAGGGCCAAATGAGCTCATTCATGCAGCGCGCAAGACTTATGAGGCCGGATACCGGCGCATAAATGGCTATTCGCCTTATCCGATTGAAGAGTTGTCAGAAGCGATCGGATTTACTCATTCACGCCTTCCACTGATTGTTTTTATCGGTGGGTTGCTGGGGGGAATCGGCGGCTTTTTGATGCAGTACTGGATCGAGGTAATTAACTACCCGATCAACGTTGGTGGTAAGCCATATAACAGTTGGCCGGCATTCATTCCCATTACTTTTGAATGCACGGTGTTGGTGGCGGCATTTTCTGCAGTTTTGGGAATGCTGGTTTTAAACAAGCTGCCCCAGCCCTATCACCCCGTATTCAACGCTCCTAACTTCGCGCTGGCTAGTCGCGATCGTTTCTTCCTGGTAGTCGAAGCGAGTGATCAAAAGTACAACCATGACCAGGTTATGGCGTTGCTGAAGACGTTTAATCCGATCGAAGTGATAGATGTCGAAGTCTAGGTATTTCAGATTGAAGATTGCAGATTTCAGATTGGCGCCCGCAAGAAGGAGCCTAAGAAACAAGAGAATGTTGGGTCGGCTTAACAAATTGGCGAGGAAAAAATTGCGGCTAAGTCGATTGGCGCAATCTGAAATCTGCAATCTGAAATCTGCGATCCTGATCCCTGTGTGTTTGCTCGCCTTCACCGCCTGTCGACGCGATATGCAAGACCAGCCAAAGATGAAGCCCTTTAGAACTTCAACTTTCTTTGGCGATGGATTGTCTGCGCGTCTACCGGTTGAAGGAACCGTGCCGCGAGG
>JBKPQV010000408.1:0-5848 GCA_046734235.1 Acidobacteriota bacterium | reverse complement strand
GTTTCGGCTTCGCCGTCTGTTGTGAGGATGTGGCTCTGCCCTTCCGCAAGTAAGGCCCCTGTGTTGGGCTACGCCCTTAAGTCCGAGATATCATTTCGTTTGGAGCCTGATCGAAGTGGCGTAGCCCAGTCTTGGTTTTGGCGATCACGAAAGGGCAGAGCCACATCCTCACAACGGGCGGCGAAGCCGATACGCAGATGCTAAGCGACTTTTAAGCCAGCCCACTCGGAAAGTATTTGGTTTGTTGTTGTGTTTGTCGCAGGCTAGCGGAGGTCTGCAGGGGTGATGCTTGGGCGAGGCGCGCCTTGAATTTTTACGGGAAGTTCGGGGGCGCAACACAGCTTAATGAGACGTTGACGATCTCGTTGCATTTCAACATCATTCGCTAGCCACTCAAGGGTATTTTTCAAAACTTGTGCAGCACCGGAGTCTGAAGGTTCAGCTATTCTGTAGTGCATCCAAGGTCCTTGTCTCCTGGCACTGACAATTCCAGCCCGCCTCAAATATGCCAAATGCCGGCTGATTTTCGGTTGGTTCGTCTTTAGAATTTCCACAAAAAAGCATACGCACACTTCGTCTTTGCCCATCAAATTTAGGAGGCGGAGTCTTGTGCGGTCAGCGAGTGCGCTGAATAGAAGATCCTTTTGAACAGTTTTCGTTTCCCTGGCCATATAGGGCTGTAGCTTAACATAAAACTCCCTTTACGATATACGCCTTGACATATATCCAATCTGGGAGGATACTCCGTTTGCATATTCGCGTAAGCGAATATCGCATTGAAGAAAAAGTTATGTGCCTAATGCGGCGAGAATTTCTGAGGCGTGGCCAAAATCAATAGAGGAGTCTGAAATGGAAAGCGAAGTAAACACAATTCAAACATTAAAGGCGCACCTGGCGCTGAATGTAAAAAACGTCGACGAAAGCATTGCCTTCTACCGAAGGATGCTGGGAATTGAACCAAGTAAAGTCCGAACTGGTTACGCAAAGTTTGATGTCCAAAACCCGCCATTGAATCTTACCTTGAATCAACATTCATTTAATGAACGCGGTGCCCTTTCTCATCTTGGGATTCAGGTTGCTTCGACCCTCGACGTTCTGGCGATGAGGCATAAGTGGGAGAAGGCTGGTCTTCTAACTCGCGATGAGATGCAAACGGAATGCTGTTATGCGCTTCAAGATAAGACCTGGGTGCGTGATCCTGACGGCAACGAGTGGGAAGTGTTCGTTGTGCTTCAAGACAACCTCGCCGAAACGGCACCGTGCGAATGTGGCGATAAGGCGACTGGTGAGACCGAAGTCACTTCTAACGTAGCGACAGACACGAAGCAGTCGATAGCGTCTTGTTGCGCCCCAGCGTCCCCGGTCACGCTCGGACGCTGAGATCCAGATCAAAAGGATGTTACTGAGTAAGACACAAAAACGGGCCTAAGCTGAGTTCTGTCGCTCCGCCCGTCACAATGAGACATGGATAACAAGACGAAGATAGTTGCCGCAACCCCTTCAGACTTGAGCGATGTTCTTGAACTGCTCACAGCGGTTAATTTGCCACACGACGGCGTTCGAGAGTATCTCGAATCGTTCTTGTTGGTGCGTGACACCGAAGATGGTCTTATCGGGTGTGCCGGCTTGGAGCAATACGAAGGGGTTGGGCTACTGCGGTCGGTCGCCGTCGCGCCGCACCTACAGAAGACCGGCGCAGGCTCCCGGCTCGTAGCGTCGATGATTCAACGCGCAAGGAGTGCCGGTCTCGTTGAACTAGTCTTGCTAACTACGACGTCCCACGACTTCTTCGCCCAGCGCTTTGGGTTCGTCGACGCTGACCGGACTGATTACGATACGATACTCGCGCAATCGCCTGAATGGACGCTTCCGCGATGTTCGTCCGCAGCCTTTATGCGTCTCGACTTGAGCCCCGATGCCAACGCTTAAAGAGCAAACAACATTGGGTAGGCGGTTGACGGCCGAAGCGCTCGGGACGGCACTGCTTCTGGCAGCCGTGGTCGGTTCGGGAATCATGGCCGAACGCCTTTCCGGTGGCAATTTTGCTCTGGCTTTGCTGTCTAACACGATAGCCACAGGTGCGGCGCTTCTCGCTCTGATCCTGACCTTTGGACCAATCTCGGGAGCCCATTTCAATCCGATCGTTTCATTGTCGAGCGGCATACAAACGGATCTGAAATGGCCAGATTTCTTTTGGTATACGCTCGCGCAAACCTTTGGCGCTATTTCAGGAGTTGTCTTAGCTAACGTGATGTTTGACCTAAGTCCTATCTCCTGGTCTGGGCATGAAAGAGGTGGCAGTCTTCTCTTATTGAGCGAGTTTGTAGCATCTTTTGGTCTGGTTGCCGTGATTATTAGTTGTGCTCGAAGACAACCGAAGTTTGTCGCGGTTGCGGTCGCGGCTTACATCACTGCCGCCTATTGGTTTACGCCTTCAACATCATTTGCCAACCCGGCCGTGACTATAGCCCGCGCTATGAGCGATTCATTTGCGGGTATTGCTCCACGTAACGTTCCGGGTTTCATCGCGGCGCAAGTAGTCGGAGGTATTTCAGCAACGATGCTTTTTGGTTGGTTAGTCCCACGGAGTGAAAATAATTGATCGACGATTCAATAACTTAAGGATTATTGATTATGTCAGATGCATACAAAGTTCTTTTTCTGTGCACTGGGAACTCCGCTCGCAGTGTGTTAGGAGAATATCTTCTGCGGAGGATAGGCGGTTCGCGATTCCAGTCGTTTAGCGCCGGGTCCTTTCCCACTGGAAAAGTCAATCCTTATGCGGTTGAAGTTTTGAAGGATCTTTACAATATCGACGCAAGCGACTCTCGGAGTAAATCCTGGGAGGAATTCAAAGACGTTCGGTTTGATTTTGTGATCACTGTTTGTGACAACGCTCGAGAATCTTGTCCGATCTGGCCCGGGCAACCGATCGTCGCACACTGGGGAATGGAAGATCCGGCGGAAGCGAAGGGAACACACGATCAGATCATCCGCGTTTTCCGACATACTGCATATCAATTACAAAGAAGGTTAGAGCTTTTCGTTGCGCTGCCAGTCGAGAAACTTGATCGATTAAGGCTCGAGAAATTGGTCACGGAAATTGGGACAAGCGGATAACAAAACGAAACTTCCAATCGAACAAGTCGGGAAGGTGTATAGACCGGAGACATGGTGGACACATGTGCAGGGACATGGTGGACAGTTTTTTCTAGGCGATAATGCTGCTCCAAGGAGGAGCTGGCATGCCTTGGAAAGAGGTTTCATTGATGTCTCAACGACGCGATTTCGTGGCACTCGCAAGTTCCGAGAACGCCAATCTGCGTGAACTATGTCGCCGCTTTAAGATCAGCCCTACGACGGGATACAAGTGGTTAAATCGTTATCAGGATACTGGTGAAAGTGGGCTTCAGGATCGTTCCCGGCGGCCGCACCATTCACCGACAAAAACAGCGGCTGACAAAGAGCAATTGATCGTGGAGTTGCGTCATAAACACCCGGCCTGGGCTGGGCGCAAGTTACACGCACGGTTGCTGGAACTAAAGCATAAAAATCTGCCCGCACCCAGTACCTGTCAGGCGATTCTCAAGCGGCACGGGCTCATCGATCCGCTGGAAGCGCGCAAGCACAAACCGTTTCAGCGTTATGAAAAAGCCAACCCTAACGAGCTCTGGCAAATGGACTTCAAAGGTGATTTTAAAGTGGCCGTAGGTCGTTGCTACCCATTCACGATCGTCGATGATTACTCGCGCTTTAACATTGCTTTGCAAGCTTGCGCGCGTAACACCACGCCGATCATTCAAGCTTGTTTGATTGATGTTTTTCGGCTTTATGGATTGCCTGATTGGATCACTTGTGACAATGGCCCGCCCTGGGGCTCAAGTTTTCGCGGGCATTACACCCAACTGGGTGTTTGGTTGATTCGCATCGGCATAGGACTCTCTCATTCGCGCCCCTATCATCCGCAAACCCAGGGCAAAGACGAACGCTTTCATCGCACCCTGCAAACCGAAGTACTGCGCTATCAAACAGCTACCATCACCTTAGCCAAATGCCAGCAACTTTTCGTCGATTGGCGCCAGGTCTACAATCATGAACGCCCGCATGAAGCATTAGGCCAAAAGGTGCCGGCCAGTCGTTACCAACCGAGCTTGCGGTCTTATCCAGAAAAATTACCGGCCATTGAATATGGTCCTAATGATATTGTGCGCAAAGTCAGAGGCTATGGTCACATCAAATTCGCGGGCAAGGAGTTTCATATTGGCAGCGCTTTTTTCGGACTCCATATCGCCCTTAGAGCCACCACTAAAGACGGTGTTTTTGAGGTTTTCTTCTGTCAGCAGCAGTTAGGTATGTTGTCTCTTGTTAACAACAAACTTACTGCTTTTTAACGACTAACTATGTGTCCACCATGTCCCTGCACACGTGTCCACCATGTCTCCGGTCTATACAGAAGGGTGGCTTGCCCCCGCTGGACTCACCGAAGGCGATTCATTGAGTTCTGGTGTTCGTGTCGGCTGAGTCCAGCGGGGGCAAGCCTTCCCTACTTGTTCTTTCCAAGTGAGTTACCTCTATCGTGAAAGATCAAAACGGCGACGACCCATATGCGTACGATAGTCTTCACCTTCCATCGTAACTTTCGTGCACATCTCGTAGAGGCGGCTCCGCAAGCGACTGCCAATTCGATCCTCTAGTGTCGTCAATTCCTTGATTCGATCGGCTTTTCGCATTGTGGGCTTTGAGGCGGCGGCATCATTCACCACAGGTTCATCGGCGTAATTCGTGGTGAAGATCGTTAGCTTGTTATCGTTGTAGCGCTTATTGATGATTTGATACATGGTGTCGCGCACCCAATCGGTGGGAACTGCGGCACCGAGCTCATCAAGCACGAGCACGTCGGCCTGATAAATGGGCGCAAGCACTCTTAACTCGGAAGATTTTGAGATCGGGTTGTACGAATCCTGAATTTCCTTTAGGAGCGATCCAAATTCACAAAAAACGCATGCGAAGCCTTTTTCGACAAGGCCTTTAATAATTGCTACCGCAAGATGCGTTTTGCCAACTCCTGCGGGACCCATGAACAAAAGGCCCCTATCTACTGCGGGATAATCCATCGCTAGAGTCTTTGCAAAAAGGAGAGCATTGTCCTGTGTGGTGCCTGGTACCGATTTAAAAGTGGTGAAAGAACAGTCTGCATAGCGCCGCGGAATTCGCGCACCTGCAAGTAGCTGCTTGCTGCGGTCGCGTCTTCGGCAAGGACAAAGGATAGCGCCCTTTACGGGATCTAGTTTTGTTCCCGTTCCAAAGCATTCCTGACACACGTCCGATTGCTCCGGCGAAAGTGATCGTTCGGCGCCTTCTAACATATTCGATAACTACTCAATTCTCCTTTGTTGCGGATTATAGCATCGTGTTCTGAACATCGCAGGAAGAGGCTGTTATATGTCTGCCCTCAAGACTTCTCAATACAACTAAGTCATCCGCCGATTACGCCGATTCCGCGGATTTAAAACATTTTGACGAAGTTATCTAAGCTTCTCACATAAGAAATCTGCGTAATCGGCGTAATCGGTGGATGACTTCCTTTGCTTTCTTCGTTTTGACACGGTCGATAATTATTCGGAGATCTCTGGGCAGGATGTCTAAATGGCTCGCTATGCTATAGTCGAGCGTCTCAAATCATTGGATTTGCTGACCATAAATCTCATATGGGACTGTTGCACTCTCTTCTCACAAAACTCGGACTCGTTTCCATCAAGGCTGAACGCCATCCCATACGTGTCTTTCTGCTCGATGATGATCAACGAAGGCATAAGTGGTTTCAAACTCGTTTCAAAGGCGACTTCCT
>JBKPQV010000407.1:0-6010 GCA_046734235.1 Acidobacteriota bacterium | reverse complement strand
GTCGCCCACTCTCCCCTTCGCCCCGTCACCCCCTCTTCCCCTCGCCGCTTCGCCAAGGTGGCGCGATTTGCTCACGTATCGCCAGGTTTGGGCTATTGTTCTTTCGCGTTTCCTGACGGATCCTGTTTGGTGGCTTTATATAACGTGGCTGCCGAAGTACTTGGCAGACGCGCGTGGTTTTTCGCTCACGAAGATTGGAATGTTTGCCTGGGTGCCTTATGTTGCCGCTGATGCGGGAAGTTTGTCTGGTGGCTGGTTATCAGGACATCTGATCAAGTGTGGTTGGAGTGTCGATCGCGCACGCAAGACAGTAATTAGCTTTGCCGCTTTATTGATGCCTGCGGGTATTGCTGCGGCGTTTGTAAGTGATCCTTTAGTGGCACTGGCGCTAATTGGAGTCGTGCTGTTTGGCTTTCAGGTTTGGATTAATAATGTGCAGACTCTGCCAAGCGATTTCTTTCCCGATCGCGCAGTCGCGTCCGTTGCGGGACTCGGCGGCACTGGCGCAGGCATCGGCTCGATGATTTTTATTTTCACAACTGGTTGGGTTGTGGATCATTTCTCATATGTACCGATCCTGGTTGCTGCAGGTTTGTCAGCACCGATCGGAACGGTGGTTTTGTTTCTTTTGAGTGGAAAGGTGAAAAGACTTTCCGATTAACTTCTTCTCTGTGTCTCTGTGTTCTCTGTGCCTCTGTACTTGGAAATAGGGTCTTAGAATCCGAGAACTCGATCTACACACGGAGCCACAGAGAACACAGAGACACAGAGAAAACTTCATAAAGGTGGTCATTATGCAAAACTACATGGACTTAACTGGTAAAGTCGCGCTCGTTACTGGTGCCTCGAGTGGAATCGGTCATGCGACCGCTCAAGCGCTGGCTAACTGTGGCGCTGTTGTAACAATAAACTTCAATCGCAACGAGATCGGCGCGGAGCTTTTGCGCAAACAGATCACTGCGAATGGCGGCAGGGCCATAACGGTTCAGGCTGATGTAACCAAGGCGGCAGACGTCGATGCACTTCTCCAAAAAACTACGGAAGAGTTTGGGGCTATCGATGTACTAGTGAATAACGCCGGCTCACTCATCGAACGGTTGCGTATTCTCGAAATGAGTGAAGAGAGATGGGACCAGGTCATCGAGCTGAATCTGAAGAGTGCGTTTCTTTGTTGTAAAGCGGTTGCTCCTTTAATGATGGAGCGCAAGAGCGGCGCCATCATTAACCTTTCATCTATCGCAGGTCGCAACGGCGGCGCACTGGGCTCCATTCACTACTCATCCGCAAAGGGAGGTCTCATTTCATTTACCAAGGGCCTCGCAAAGGAGCTTGCTCCTTTTGGAATTCGTGTCAACGCGGTTTCGCCAGGTGTGATCGACACACCCTATCACGAACAGTTTTCTTCACCGGAGATGATGAAGAATTACGTCAATGCAATTCCGTTGGGGCGCGTTGGTACCTCCGAAGACGTTGCGAAAGTGATCGCATTCTTAGCTTCAGACGCATCAAGCTATTTGGTCGGTGAGACGATCGAAGTCAATGGCGGAATGTACATGGATTGATGGTTGGTCACTGATGAAAAGAATGGGTTTGCACAAAAAGCGAAATTCCCCACACGGAAGTGTGGGGATTGTTCAAGTCCGTTCTCCTTTGCGCGCCATCGAAATTCGAAAAGCAAGTGAGATGCAAAATGAATAGACCGGACTTGAACGATCCATCAAATCAGGGTAATCGTTAATCGACATGCGCGCCAAAACATCAGCAACAAAAATCTGTGTTTATCTGTGTAATCTGTGGCTGATCCTCCAGCCTTTTAACACCTCACTCGTCGCGCAGGACGCTCGCGAGTTGCAGCAGGAAAAAGTCGCCAACACAAAACTTAAAGGCGAACATCCACTCGTTGCATTAATGCGAACGCGCAAGTCGTCGCTAAGGCCCGAGTTGGTTGGTGTTCATCCTCGCGTTTATGTGACTGACAAGGAATTAGAATCGCTGCGCGTCCGAGCACACACAACTCACAAGGAACTCTGGGAGCAAACACTGAAAAATGTCCGCGCTTTGCGAAGTGAGCCTGCGGTACCTCCGGCTCAAGCGCGACGCGCACAAAATGATGTCGGACTTGCCATAGCCGAAGCGGCTTTTGTCTACCGCATCGAGGGTGAAAAGAAATACCTCGACGCAGCGAAAAAGTTTATGGACGCAGCGGTGAGTTATGACATCTGGGGTTATGCCAACAACAAACCAAATGTCGACCTGGCGGCAGGTCATCTCCTTTATGGTTTAGGAACTGGGTATGACCTCCTTTACCACGATTTGAGTGAGAATGAGCGATCACGTTATCGAGATAAGCTCATCAAACAAGCGCGGTTGTTGGCAGAGTTTTTCAAACCCAAGTCAGGGAAAACTTACGCATACAGTCAAAACCACACATTCATTCCCATTGCTGGTCTCGGTGTAGCTGCATACGCACTTTATGGCGAAACACCCGAAGCTGCCGAATGGGCCAGCTTGTCGCGCGCAATATTTGATCGTGTTCTCGACACTTATTCGCAGGATGGTTACTACTACGAGGGGTTCGAATACTGGATCTTTTCAACCCCCTGGCTGATTCACTATCTCGACGCCCATGCACACGCCACCGGTGAAGACCTTTATGACCGACCGGGCTTCCGCGACATGTACAAATACGTCGCGCACTCAATGCTTCCCGACGGCAATTATGTTTTTGACTTCGGAGATATTTTTGAAGGCCCACTTACGCGAGCAGGAAAAGGCGCGGAGTATCCACGAACACATCCAAACGGTCACTTCAATACCAACTACAATTTGCTTTATCGCCTGGCCCAGCGCTTCAAAAGTGGCGAAGCTCAAGGTGTAGCAAACTGGTTAAAGGGCTTTGCGCAAGTCAATGCTGAGGATTACTGGTCGCTGGTTTGGTTTGATCCACAGGTTAAGTCGATAGCGATTGATCAGCAGCCCACATCACATTACTTTCGTGATCATGAGGTCGTGTTTTGGCGGAGTGATTGGTCGAAGAACGCGACTGCATTTGCTTTCAAGTGTGGGCCAAGCGAAGGACACCATAGTGCCGCAGGGGTAAAACAGTTTCCTGAGTGGAGGTTATCTTCCGGTCATGCACATCCCGATGCAAATAGTTTCATCATTTTTGCGCGCGGCCAATATCTCACCGGAGACACAGGTTACGCCGGTGTTCCGATGACCGAGCATCACAACACGATTTTGATCGATGGCCAGGGGCAGGCAAAGGAAGGGAATGGTCACGATGCGTTTGAAGGTGTTTCATATGATCGACTCAATCAAGTAAGAATTGTCGACGTTAAGATCCAAAAAGATTCTGTGGTGATCCGCGGCGATGCGACTAATGCTTATGAGCCTCACTTGAACGTCAGCAAGTTTGTGCGGGAGTTTGAGTACAAAGGTGGTAATGGTTTTGTGGTTCGAGATGAAATTGAGACGACAAAGTCTTCAATAATTGCGTCGGTAATCCATGCTGATAGCGGCATGGAGAAGGAAACGAATGGAAGCTTCGGCATCACTCGTGGTAATGTAAAGTTACTGATCGAGCCCCAGGAACCAAAAGAACTTCATACCTCAATTGAACCTAACATCCTCACCGCACCGGGCCCGCCAGGTTCGGTTGATAAAGGTGAGCGACAAGAGCGCGGCCAGAGGTTGGTACTATCTACTAGTAGACCGGTGAAGTCGGCTCGGTTTATCGTTAACTTAAGAGTCGTCAGCGAAGTGTCAACCAAGCGTTAATTTACTTTCCAGGAAAGAACAAGTAGGGAAGGGTGGCTTGCCCCCACTGACTCACCCAATGCGATTCATTGAGTTCTGGTGGTCGTCTTGGGTGAGTCAGCGGGGGCAAGCCACCTTCCCTACTTGTTCTTTCCAACATTGAACAATCACCCGACTTATTTAATCCGTACTCTGACTTTATTACTCGTCTGGCCTCTCAAGCTTACGCTTATGAAAACACTCTGACCCGATGGAAGATTGTCATGTAATTTGAGGACCACCTCCGTCAACGGATCCATTCCTGCGGTTGGCCGGCGAACTCAACAGTCAAAGGGAAAATGTTCATCTGTGCATCTTCGGCCCGAGCCGTAATGGCGTTGAATGTCTCATTTGGCAAGAGCTCAAGATTACTTCCAAACACCATGATCCGAGTTCGCTGGTCCACACTAAAGTTGAAGAGATTAACTACAGGGAATGGATCGCGAAGAGAGACTAGCGGGTCGGGGCCGATAGGATGGCTGAACTCCTTAGGTTCTAAAGGGGCGAGTCGAATTATAGCACGCCCAAAGACACCAAGATTTGCGAGTCGCTTTGTTGGTGTTAGTTCGTGTAATTTCGTGGATAGTTCTTCTTGTGGTACGTAATAATCGATCCACGAAATCACACGAACAAACACGAACAAAAACCACTTGAATCCGGTGTTTTGACAAAGTCTCTGAAGCGGGGGAATAGGGAGTTTGGCAAAACGCTGTAGAGCTTATCGGGCATCACTGCGAGACGTACGACTGTCGTCCCAGGATGGTGTATTCAGGGTGGCCTTTTATTTCGATCTTGATCTTGCGACGGCGAGAATCGCGATTCTTGTTAACAGGGTAGTAACCGACTATGTAACGTTCGGTGATGTCGTCAAAGATGCGAGAGTAAATTGCCTGCGCCTGCGTTGGTGTCTCGAGAAATTCAGTCCAACCTCCCGAAAGGTTCGAAACCTCCATCAACGCTGATTGCAAAGTCGCGTATTCTTCAGCCCGGTAACGTAACGCCTGAACGGGCGTCAATCTTTTGCGTGCTTCATCACGGGCTTTGAAAGCCTCTCTTGCTCCCTTCGAAAGCGTTGGTAGCCATTCATTAGTCGATCGCTCATCATCAGCACGCAATCGTTCTACTTGTTGTTCAGCCGAGAGCCCAACAAATTTAGTTCCTGGAACAACTGTATAAATTGTAGCGCGCGATTTTTCGACTGCCTCATAGACATCATCGAGACTGAACTCCGTCATCCCGTCGCGTTGCAATTTGAGTTGCGCCTCTACGTCGACCTGTGCGGCTGCTATCCATTCCGGTGGCAGCCCTTCTGGAACATGCGGGACGATGATCGAGTTTCGCAGATACTTCGCTTCATCCCCGTCAGTCTGAAAAACAATGATCGGTCGTTGATCTTGTTTTCCGAACGCTTCTTTTAACGTGGCCATCAACGCACTGTATTGCGCACTTAGACCAAGGCGGCGGTTCTTTCCCCCTAATCCAAGAAAAGCTTTTTTCCCACGACTTCTTTCGATCAATATGTCGAGTTTCTTTTTAAGCTCAACTTTGTTGTTCGTGAAATCGCTGAGCATCTCGATGTCATCAGTAATGATCGCCATCCTATCGTTTGGCCCAAGTTTGTCGATCAACACTTTGGCGGCCTCGACGCTGTTTTGAATATAGGGAAACTGGCTACCACTGTAATCGATGATCAGAGCGATTGAGCGAGGCACGCTGGTGTTGCTGCCCAATAGAAAATGGCCGACTTGCTGAGGTTGATTGTCTTCGGTAATCAAGAAATCAGACGCGACGAGACCTCTAACCGGACGACGCTGTCGATCCAGTACCAGGAGGTCGGTAGCAACGAGCGAGGTTTGAATGCGAACGACGTCGTCGTCTGGTTCGGGTTTTTGCTCAGCAGTAATATCGGTGGTTTGTTTACGCTCAGGATCCCACTTCAACTTGCGGAGGCTAGATCCGAAGTCTCTTGGTTTTTGTTTCTTCTGAGCCAGCGCTGTGGTTGCCGGCGACAGAAGAAGAATCAAGACAAGAAACAAGTATGAGTGCTTGCGCATTTTTCGGGGGCAGAAGGTTAAAAACGGGGCGTGACTGCGATGAGATTAACATTCACCAATGAAAATACGAAACTCCTTGGAGTGCGGTGGCCCGGCGCCGCTTTGTCACAGTGAGCCTCGTCTAAGGTGATTCGTGATTGACGAGTCTCGCTGTAACA
>JBKPQV010000406.1:0-12601 GCA_046734235.1 Acidobacteriota bacterium | reverse complement strand
CCAGCGCTTTCTTTGTAGGTTAGGTATGAACAATCCACCAACTGCGGTTGGTGGTATTCCGGCAGACGCCAGCGTTTCTTTGTAGGTTAGGTATGAACAATCCACCAACTGCGGTTGGTGGTATTCCTCCGACTTAGCATCAGGTTTCTTGTGGGCTCTGTATGAACAATCCGCCGACCTGCAGCCGGTAGTATTGACTCACTAAAAACTCATTTCCTTTGCTACACTTTTGCCTATGAAAGTTCGCTTCTTCATCGCGCCGATCGTGCTATTGGCGCTCTCACTCTCAGCAACGTCTATATCTGCCGTCGCTCAAGCGCCCGCCACGGCAACGGTCGATGAAAAATCTCAGCAGATTATCGATAAAGCAATCCAGGCGTTGGGTGGCACAGCATATCGGAATGTACTGACCGTCACCGGCAAGGGCTTTTACACGACTTTTAACCAGGGGATGTCGCAGATTCCCGCTAAGTTTATTGATTACCTTGCCTATCCGGATCACGAACGTACTGAATTCACTGGTGGGGGGATCCGCACAATTCAAACGAATGCGGGAGACACAGGCTGGCTGTTCGACGGTGCTACAAAAACCATTACTGATCAAGGTCCCGGTCAAATTGAGGATTTCAAGCGTGCCATGCGTACAAGCATGGAAAACCTACTGCGGGGTTGGTGGAAAAACGAGGGCGGCAAAGTCACCTACGTCGGTAGACGCGAAGCGGGCCTTGCTAAGCGAAACGAAACCATTCGTCTCACATTTACCAATGGTTTTTGGATTGAGTACGAGTTTGGGGCTAAGGACGGCATGCCCGCAAAGATGATTTATAAGCGCACTCGCAAAAATCCTGATACAGGCGACGAAGTCGAAACCACGGAGGAGGACCACTTTCTAAAGTTCATCATGATCGACGGCATCAACGCACCTTACGTGATCGACCATTTCATTGACGGAAACCAATCGAGTCGCATTAATTACGAGACCATTCAATACAATCAAAAACTTCCTGACGGTTTATTTGCCAAGCCTGCGAATGTGAAAGCGATCAAGTAAGAATTTCGGATTTGGGATTTCGGATTGCGGATTTCTTTTTTTGAAATCCGCAATCCGCAATTCCCAAATCCGAAATTCTTACATCGCCAAACCACCATCTACCTGTATCACCTGTCCCGTGATGTAACGCGCATCTTCCGACAGTAGAAACGCTGCGATGCGTGCGACTTCATCAGCTTCGGCAAAACGGCCAAGGGGAATTTGTTCAATGATCTTTGCCTGGTAAGCTTCGTCGAGCTTGCCCGACATGTCTGTCGCCACCATACCCAGCGCCAGCGCGTTTACCGTAACCTTTCGGCTCGCCACCTCTCGAGCAAGTGCCTTGGTCAATCCGACCATTCCAGCCTTTGATGCGGAATAGTTCGATTGTCCTGCCATCCCGATTTCGCCGCTTATCGAGGAGATGTTCAGGATCGACCCACCGGTGTCCTGCCGCAGCATGGTTCGCAATGCTGCTTTGGCAAAATTCCACGCACCCTTAAGATTAGTATTAACAACCTCGTCCCAATCCTCTTCCTTCATTCGCAGGATTAGGTTGTCGCGCGTTATGCCTGCGTTATTCACCAGATAGTCGATGCGGCCAAAAGCATCTTTGACTTGTTTGACCATTTCCGCAGCAGCTTCGGTATTGCCAACATCACACTGAAACGCTAATGCCCTAACACCAGATGCTTCAAGCGCTGCCTTTAGCGTTTCAGCTGATTCGGCACTTTGTGCGTAGTTAAATGCGATGTCGGCACCGCGGCGTCCTAACTCCAATGCAATCGCTCGACCAATACCACGAGTCGCACCAGTCACTATTGCGGCGCGACCGGCAAATGTTTTTTCGTCTGACAATTCTTGTATCCCTTCCTAATTAATCACTCGCCGTCAGCATCCTGTTTCGCAGTCGGAAGTTTCGTTCCACACCAGGGACAAAAGTTTATGACCGAATAGGATGAGCCACCGTCGTGAATAAGAATCCCGTACTCACCAAGTTGTTTTGAGAAATAGACAATACAGTCTGGACAGTCAAAAGCATCAGAATGGTCCGCACATTCGCGCTCCAGTTCCGATTCCATCACGCCGCAACAATGTCGATTCTTAGTCATGAATTTGTCCAATTACTCCTAGGTCCAATAAGTACTATCTGCCGCCTATGTACCCGATCTTTTCTCACCACTCGACAAACTGAGGTTTATCGGACATCTTTGAGGAGGTCTCTAATAACATATCTACTTGGAAGAGAACAAATGCTCGATCTCAATTATGTTCGCGAGAATTTAGACAAGGTGCGTGCTGCGCTCCAGTCTCGCAATTTCGATTTAACGACCCTTGATGCCTTTGCTGATGCCGATGCCGAACGGCGCCGCGTGATTGCGGAATCAGACCAGCTAAATGCTCAACGCAATGCTTCGAGCCGCGAAATTGGCAACCTGATGAAGGAAGGCAAAACGGAAGACGCGGAGGCCCGTCGAGCTGAAGTAGGAACCCTCAAGGATCGAATTGCCGAGCTGGACCAGCTTCGCGGTCAAACCGAGGCGCGAATGCATGACCTCTTATCTGGTCTCCCAAACATTCCGCATGACAGCGTGCCCGTAGGTAAGGAAGAGTCTGACAATGTTGAGGTGCGACGCTGGGGAACCGCGCCACAGTTCGACTTCGAGCCAAAGGATCACGTCGACCTGGGCACTGCCCTTGGAATTCTTGATCTCGAACGTGCTAGCAAGATCGCCGCGGCACGATTCGCAATTCTCAACGGTGCGGGTGCCAGACTCGAACGAGCCCTCGTAAGTTTCATGCTTGACGTTCATACGCGTGAACATGGTTACCAGGAAACACTGCCACCATTTATCGTCAATCGAGACGCGCTGTTTGGCACCGGACAACTGCCAAAGTTTGAAGCCGATCTATTCAAACTGGAAGACGAGCGCCAGCTCTATCTAATTCCGACTGCGGAAGTTCCCGTAACTAATTACTATCGCGAAGAGATCCTGGATGCTACGCAACTTCCAATGAAATGGGCAGCCTATACACCATGTTTTCGTTCAGAGGCTGGAAGTTATGGACGCGATACTCGTGGTGTTATCCGCCAACATCAGTTTGAGAAGGTGGAACTAGTTAAATACTCATTGCCCGAGAATTCCTACGATGAGCTTGAATCACTAACAGGTAACGCGGAAGCAATTCTGCAGAAGCTTGGCCTTCATTACCGCGTTGTGACCCTTTCGACAGGAGATCTCGGATTCAGTAATGCCAAAACATACGATCTTGAAGTTTGGCTGCCTTCACAAAAAACATTCCGCGAGATCTCTTCGTGCTCAAACTACGAAACGTTCCAGGCAAGGCGTGCTCAAATTAGGTTCCGTCGTGCCGGAGGGGCCAAACCTGAGTTTGTTCACACTTTGAATGGATCAGGACTCGCAATTGGACGAACCTGGATTGCAGTACTCGAGAATTATCAGCAGGCAGATGGATCGGTGATCATTCCGGAAGCACTGCGGCCTTACATGGGCGGAATAACGGTTATTGAAGCCTAGGACCATATAAAGAATCGGATCATCCGATCCAAGTCCTCGATTTCATTTAACCCGCAGGTCGAACGGCATCACAAACATCGTCTCGCCATTTCGCATGCGGTCCATTAGCGCCATGTAACGCAAGGCGCGGCGGGCATCTTCAGGAAGCGCGGCAGCGATAGCGCGCTGCTGCTCAACTTTCGTGTTTGAGTTTTCCCCACTCGTATTTAGCAGTTGTTGTAGAAATGTTTGCGGTTGCGGCAGGATGACGCGCTCAACGCCTTTATCGGCGGGAATGTTTGCCAGCTGCTTAGCAATTTCAACTGCTCGGTCGAGTCCACCAAATTCATCAATTAACCCGCGATCCTTGGCCTGCGCCCCAGTCCACACTCGTCCCTGACCAACGGCATCGATCGATTGCGCATCTTTGTTACGACCCTTAGCAACCTTGGGAATAAACTCCTGGTAATAAGTGTTCTTGATCCATTCTTCAAACTTTGCTCGCTCTTCATCCGTAAACTTCTCTGTCTCGCGGAACATGCCAGCATTCTTTCCACGCAGAACATACTCGTTGGAAACTCCCAGCCAATCATAAAAACCGCGCATCACCGGTTTTCCAGCAACGACACCAATCGAACCGGTAATCGACGACGGCTGAGCAACAATCTTTCGAGCTGCAGCCGCAATGTAGTAACCACCAGAGGCAGCAACATCGCTCATCGAAACGACCACAGGTTTCTTTTGATTTGCGGCTTCGACTGCATGCCAGATAATGTCTGAAGCCAATCCGGAACCTCCCGGACTATCAACACGTAGCACAATAGCCTTGATCAATTTATCAGCGGCTGCATCATTCAACGCTTTCGCTAATGTGTCTGAGCCGATTGACTGTTCGCCTGACGGGCTGTTTGCTGAGCTGCCGGAACCAATCTCACCGGTAGCGTAAATAACAGCTATGCGTTCGCCTTTGTTTAATCCGAGCGATTCCGGCGAGACGTCGCGGTAATCAACCCCTCGAACCGGATTGAAGGGGTCGTTTTCTTTGTATCCAAGCGAAGTCTTAATCTGCTTTTGGACGTCGTCCATATAAAGCGCATCGTCGATTAGTCCAACCTGCTTAGCCTTGGTAGCGTTGTAAGGCGCATCGTCGATCAACGTGCGAACTTCTTCCGGCGTCTTGTGTCGCGCTTGCGCGATCGCGTTTACGTAACGATTAAATAGATCGTCGAGTAGTGAATTGATGTATTCACGATGAGCCTCGGTCATCTCCTTCTGCGTGAACATGTCGCCAGCGCTCTTGTATTTCCCAATCTGATAAACGTCTGGATAGATTCCCAGTTTGTCTAAAGACCCGCGGAAGAACATCACATCTGCGGCAAGGCCATTGATAAAGAGTTCCCCTGGAGGCGGGACGTAAATCTTGTTGCAGGCTGAAGCAAGGTAGTACTCCTTGTTCAATCCAAATTCGAGGTAGGCATAGACTGGTTTTCCAGTAGAACGAAAATCGGCGATCGCGTCACGAAGTTCTTCAGCTTTTCCCCATCCAACACCTGACACATCGACGTCCAATAAGACGGCCTTGATCCGTTTATCGGCTTTAGCCTTTTTGAACTGCGTCACCAGGCCCGTGAGGGATTGGTCTGGTCCACCGAAGTACTTCTTGAATGGATCGTCGGGACTATAGTCCGGTAATGAACCGCTGACACGCAGTGTAAGCAAACTGTTGTCAGCAATCGTCGGCTCGCCTTTTCGGAAAACGGCCACGATTGCTGCGATTCCGATGATCGCCACGAGAAGTAGGACGGCCAGAATTCCGCCAATAATTAAGAGGGCCTTTCTTGTTCCAGACATTGCCATGTTTTATTTCCTGTCGTGAATAAATTAGATTTTCTGAGGATTTTCTTAGACTTCTATTTACGTAATCCGGGTTAAAAAGGTTACTACGATTTCGAAACCTGACTCCTAACAATCCAACCACCACCAACAACCTCGTCTCCACGATAAAAAACGGTCGCCTGTCCGGGTGTAATGGCTCGTTGGGCTTCATCAAAAACGACTCTCACGCGCCCACGTTCTAAAGGTGTGATTGTTGCCGGCGCAGCAGTGTGGCGATAACGAACTCGAACTTCTGCGCGAACCGGTTCAGCCGGATTATCAAAGGCGATCCAGTTGACCCCAGTGGCGGTGAACTCGCTACTCAAAAGCTCTTCCTGTGAGCCAACTACCACCTGATTTTTACCCGGCTCGAGCGAAATCACATATAACGGCCGTTCATCGGCAATGCCAATCCCCCTACGCTGTCCGATGGTATAGCGTTGAATTCCTCCGTGCTGTCCAATCACCTTTCCACTCGTATCAACGATTTCTCCGGTACCTGGAAGCCTATCTGTTGCATCTTCAGCTTCCAGATATCGATCTATGAATCCTGCGTAGTCACCATCCGGAACGAAACAGATTTCCTGTGACTCCTTTTTCTCCGCAACGGCCAAACCATGATTTCGAGCGGCGTCGCGAGCTTCGGGCTTCGACATTTCGCCCAACGGAAATAGCGCTCGCGACAGTTGTTCCTGGGTTAACTCCCAAAGAAAGTAGGATTGGTCTTTTTGGTGATTAAGACCACGCAGAAGTTTGTAGCGATTCGTGTCCGTATCAAACTCCACCCGGGCATAGTGGCCGGTAGCTACTTTTTCGCAACCTAAACTGACGGCTAGTCGATCAAGTGAGGCAAACTTCAACCGGCTGTTACACGAAACACATGGAATTGGAGTCTCACCACTTAAGTAACTCGTAACAAACGGCTGCACAACATCGCGCTCAAAGTCTCGTTCCAGGTTGAGCACGTAAAAAGGAAATCCAAGCTCTTCCGCTACTCGCCTTGCGTCGTAGACATCGTCCAGAGAACAGCAACGCGACGGAAGAGGGTCACCATTTTCGTCCACATTGATCCCACGTCGCTGGTCCCACAACTGCATAGTGAAACCAACGAGTTCATGCCCTTCCTCCCGAAGAATTGCTGCGGCGGCAGATGAATCCACTCCACCACTCATTGCTACTGCGATCTTCATATCAACTTCCCACTTATCCCCTTTTGCCGCTCGTTCTACACGGATGTTAAACTGCCCGGACAGTTTGCAAAACCAACAAGAAGAATACCGTAAACAAGTCTTGCCGTCAGCCAACCAGCAGGTCAACTACGATCAAACATGTCTGAAAGCGTCACACAAGAGTATCGAGTCGCAAAAGAGCCATATTATCTGCCCATTGGGAAAGAAATTGAGCTGTTTGAAGCAGCGCATTCCGCCCGTCTTCCGGTAATTCTCAAGGGACCAACCGGTTGCGGAAAGACCCGCTTCGTCGAGCACATGGCCTGGCGACTTGAGCGGCCACTGATCACCGTCGCTTGCCATGAAGACTTGTCATCAACCGATTTGGTTGGACGTTTTCTATTGGAAGGTGAAGAAACCGTCTGGCACGATGGTCCGCTTACCACGGCCGTACGCAACGGAGCGATCTGTTACCTCGATGAGGTAGTTGAAGCTCGTAAAGATACGGTGGTAATCATCCATCCACTCACCGATCATCGCCGGCGCTTACCAATCGAGAAACTCGGAACTATCGTTGACGCCCCATCGGATTTCATGCTGGTGGTGTCTTACAACCCGGGTTACCAATCGATCCTGAAAGACCTGAAACAATCGACGCGTCAGCGCTTCGTTGCAGTAGAGTTTGACTATCCGCCTCCCGAGATGGAAGCCGAAATCGTGGCGCGTGAAGGTGGCGTTGACGAAGGTACGGCTCGCGACCTGGTTCTCATCGGTCAGAAAGTGCGAAATTTACGCGGCCACGGCCTGGAAGAAGGCGTTTCAACTCGCTTACTGATTTACGCAGCCCAACTTATCGCGCTCGGCATTCCTCCAATCGAGGCCGCGGAGGTTGCAATGTGCGCTCCAATAACAGACGACCGCGAACTCCAACGCAGCATTCGCGAGATCATTACAACAGTAATTTAGATGTCGTCTGATCAAGACAAACCAGATCAGGACAGTAATGACGCTCATCAATCCGCAGAGCGAAAGTCATTTCTGGAACTAACGCGCCAACTCGCTGGTCTCCCACTGGACCATGCAGCCGCCGCTTTGGAATCTAGCGCAGCCATCTCCAGCATTTCATTGCGTGCAGGAATTGAATTCTTACGAGCCGCTCCTGCAGCTTCCCAGGTACTGCAATCAGCAGAACTGAAATCATGGGCCGAGCTCGGTCGCCGTTTAGCCATGGGCGACTACGAAACTGCAGTAACCTTCTTTGCTACTGGTGTGGACAGCTATAAAGACGTACCCCAGGAGTTACATGCAGACATTTTTCAATTATGCGTGCGTCAGATGACGCTCTCTACTGCCGTTGGCCGAGAAACATTTCAGGCAATTCCGGCGATCGTTATTGCAATCAATGACACAGAACTCTTCAACGCCATCATCAGCATCGCCACCGAAATCGCTCGTCGCTCGGCAAAACATAGTGCAGATTTCTTAAAGAGCAGCGCTGACGTTGCAAAAGCCCTAAAACCAAATGAACAAGTCACCGCCAAAGCCCTCGAGCTCGCTGGCGCGTTCGCTTCTCGGGCCGGTGGAATAGCCGCTGATGCATGGGCGGCAATTCCGCAGGCAATTGATCAACTAACTGCCGAAGACGCGGTTCGACTTATCGACCGGGCCAGCGAATTTCTGGAACGTGGTGGCGGCGCTGCATTACATATTCTGCTTTCCGGCGGCGAACTATTGCGACGTGCTCCGGAAATTTTTGCTGAGTGGGTTGCGCTTCTGTGGACCGTGGCCAAACATGGCAATGCTAGTCTGATTGCGTTTGTCAGAAGTAGCCCCCGTTTCATTCGTTTATTAGACAGCGAGCAAAGTAGAGACGAAGCGATAGATCTTTGTAAACGAGTGTTGTCGCTGACAACTCAGATCGCAGAAGTTGACGGTGAAGCTGCGCTAGCATGTTTTCGCTCAAGTGGACGAGCACTGCAAAAAGTTTCAATTGAACAATTTGAAGCGTGGGCAAAGCGCGGTCTCTCAGCAGTTCGCGCAGATACACGGGCGCGTCGTAGCTATTTCTCACTCGAGACGAGGGGAAGTTATGAAGCATTACACAGTGGCATGGTAGGTTTGCCGCTGGAAGCGATTCAACACCTACTCCGGCTCTACGTTGAAGCATTGACTGGACGCGAAGTGGACATTGCTCCACTTGCAGCAGTGCCTGACGAATCAAAAATCGGTGATGGACGTACGATTCATTTGCCTTCGCTGGTAAACGAGTTTGGCGATGAAGAACTGGACTTTCGACTCTACAAAGTACTTGCCGCACATGCTGCTGGCCAGATTGAATTTGGCACTTATGAACTGAATGGCTCTCTCGTCCCTGCCTATCAGGCACTCTCAGAAATCTATGACCCAGAGAACGTCAACGCAAACGATGCTTTTGCATTGCCAGACGAGATGGTCGATCCACTAAATGCGGACCAAGCGATACGAAAAGTTCCGGAAGAGGTACGCTACCAACATGTACTTCGCCTCTTTCCACTCCCACAGCTAGCACGACGTGTTTTTGGCACACTCGAAAATGGAAGAATTGATAGACGGCTTCGTCACCGTTATCGAGGCCTGCGTCGCGATCTGGATCTGATACGTGAACACCTTGAGCGTAGTCGTCCACGTATTCAGGAGTTGCCGATTTCGCTGGTTCCTTTTGAATTATTGTTCCAGATCACAGTTCTGGGTGGAGCGCGAGACGATTCACGCCAGTACTACAGTCAAGTCGTTTCCGAGCTTGAGACAATCGCATCCGACTACCTGGCAAATCCTGATTCAAGCGTCGGCGATACGTTGATGGCGACAAGGCGAGTTTACGACCTGTTTCAATCGAGCATACCGACTGACGATTCAGTTCAACAAATCGAGGCTCCTGAGGATCAAACTGACGAACAAGACGAAGAGAACGCAGCAGCAGAAAGGATGAAACAACGGCAGACGCAACAAATGCCGCAAAGAAAAGACGCTCGCGAACTCTTTAATGCCTGGAATGATCCATCAGCCGAAGGAGAGCCCGACGAACTGGCTGGCGCAGAAGCGTGGTCTGAAGGTGAATCTCCGGAGCAAGAATTAAGCGAAGGCGAAGTTGCCTACAACTACGACGAATGGGACCGAGAGTTAACGGACCACCGGCTTGGTTGGTGCCGTGTGGTTGAAAAACAAGTCAAGCATGGGGACAGACAATTCGTCGAATCTACGAAGGAGCGTTACAAGGGAGTTATCTCTTCGATCCGGCACCAGTTCCAGTTAATGAAACCTGAAAACCTGATCCGCGTTAATAATGAAGTTGACGGTGAAGAGTTCGATCTAAACGCGGTTATTGATTATGTGATCGACCGCCGGGCCGATGGTCAACAGTCAGAGAGAATTTATACGAAGCGGTTACGCCGTCGTCGCGATGTGGCAGTTTCGTTTCTACTCGATCAATCGTCGTCGACTGCACGCACTATCGGTCGTCATCCGCTTCAGCCTTACACACGACCTGGCCGGCGAATTATCGAGATCGAAAAGGAAGGACTTGTATTGATGAGCGAAGCCCTGGAAGCTGTGGGCGATGTTTATGCTATCAATGGTTTCACCTCCGAGGGCCGGCGAAATGTAAAGTTTTACGTCGTGAAAGACTTCAGTGAAAAATATTCCGACGAAGTAAAGCGACGTATCGGCGGTATCAACTACCAAAACAACACTCGGCTTGGAGCGGCAATACGGCACGCTACAGCCAAGCTTGCGAAACAGGATGCACGTACTCGACTACTAATCGTTCTCTCGGACGGGCGGCCGTATGATCATGACTATGGCGACGCTCGTTACGCCCGCGAGGACACTCGTGAAGCTTTGCAACAGGCGAAGATCGAGGGCATCACTCCGTTTTGCATTACCATCGATCGCGAATCAGAAGCAGAGTTGAAGGATTTATACGGCGAGATTGGATACACGATTATCGATGACGTCTTGACCTTGCCTGAAAGACTGCCGGGAATTTATCGACGATTAACAACTTAGGTACGAATCAATAGTGAATTGGAGAGCTTTTATGCCATTGCGAAATGAACTCCACCAACGGTTCGCACTTTATTTGCTGGCAATTGTTCTTTTTTCAGCCGGAAAAATAGTTGCACAAACTGAGCAAAAACCCAACCAGGATGCCACATCACCCCATGCTATCGTAGCGGCCTTCTTTGCATCTGGTTCTGGTCCAGCCGGTCCGCGCAACTTTGATCGCATGCGTACATTGTTCGCACCCGGAGCTCGGATAATTACGATTCGCCGGCCGCAAACGGGCCCAGCTACACAATTAAGTCGCTCGATCGATGAGTACGTCGAAGGTTCTCGAAAGTGGCTGGAGGAAAACGGTAATTTTGAGTCGATCAAAAAAGAGTGGGTAGAACAATACGCAAACCTGGCTCATGTATTTTGTTCATTCGAAGCTCGCAAATCGCCAAATGAAGAAGTTTTCTACCGAGGGGTTGGAAGTTTTCAGCTCCTTTGGGATGGAACACGTTGGTGGATCCTTAGTGCCTACTGGCAAGGCGAGCGGCCCGGAGAACCTTTGCCCGCTCGCTATCGAGATTAAGAACTCTTGCCCCAACCTCCACCACCGGGTGTTTCAATCCGAATTCGATCGCCGGCCTGCAACGCATGCGAACTTTTGGCAGCGATCTTTTGCTCTTGGCCTTCGCGAATGATTGCGTTTGTGCCAGTTGCCCCATCAACTCCGCCTTGCAAGGCGTACGGCCCTTGTTTTCGTCTATCGGCCAACAACGACATTCGCGCGGGCACCAGCGTTTCAAGCTCGCGCACCACACCGTCGCCACCGCGGTGCAAACCTGTGCCTCCCGAACCTTTTCGCAAACGATATTCACGAACTCTTAGTGGATATGCATATTCGAGAGCTTCGGCTGGAGTGTTCAAACTGTTCGTCATGTGAGTATGAACCCCGCTCATTCCATCCATTGTCGGTCGCGCTCCCGTACCACCCGCGATTGTTTCGTAGTAAGAAAACTCTGCCCCGGTTCGAGTGTCGATTCCACCAATCGTTAAGTTGTTCATTGTTCCCTGGCTCGCAGCTGGAATTCGATCCGGTATCGCTTTCGCTAAAGCCTTGAACAACACGTCAACTATTCGCTGTGACGTTTCAACATTGCCACCAGCGACCGATGCAGGCGGTCGAGCATTTACAACTGTCCCGATAGGAGCAATCACATTAATTGGCTCCATCAAGCCGGCACTTGCAGGAACTTCACCCGGAACTAAACAACGAAATACATACGACACGGCCGAAACACTGATAGCTTCAACTGCATTTATTGCTCCTTGCACCTGGGGAGAGCTTCCATGAAAATCAACCGTTGCTTCATCGCCGCGAATTGTTACTCGAACGACAAGGGGCACTGCGGCTCCATTAATTCCGTCGTCATCAAGTGCATCTTCTGCTTCATACACGCCATCAGGAATTGAGCCAATCGTTTGCCGCATAAGCCGAGCTGAGTAGTTAATCAATTGCGCCGCATATTCACGCGTTTCCCGTTCACCACGTCGCTCAACAATTTCAAGCAAACGGGTAGCACCGGTCTTAAGCGAGCCGATCTGCGCGTCGAAGTCACCGCGACGCTCAACATTTCCCCGCACATTGGCAAGCAGAAGACGCATTGTGTCGGCATCTAGAACACCGCCTCGCACAATCCTGATGGGTGGAATTCGAATTCCCTCTCCGTAGATATCCGTTGCTAAACCCATCGAGCCGGGAGTGGCTCCTCCGATGTCAGCATGATGCGCGCGATTTGCTATGAAGAAGAGTGGCTTCGGCGAGTGGGCGACGGGGCGATGGGGCGAGTGGGCGAAAAGGCGACGGGAGGACAAGCTAGTCAACTTCTCCTCAGAATCGCCTCGCCCCCTCGCCCCCTCGCCCCTTCTCCCCATCGCCATCTCGCCCCGTCGCCCCGTCGCCCTTTCGCCCACTCGCTCCC
>JBKPQV010000405.1:0-11082 GCA_046734235.1 Acidobacteriota bacterium | reverse complement strand
CCTTAAGACCGAGCGTTTTGTTGGGTAGCGGGCACGCGGGGACGCGTGCGGTCCCAGGGTTCGTGTTCTAAATTAGTGGGTTACTAAAGGCGAGGGGAGATTTAAGGAAGAATCAAGTCCTGTCTTCCCACCCGCTTTGCGGAATTCGAATCTCCACCTTCAATCCCCCACCCTCGACATTTCTTGCCGTGATCGATCCGCCATGTAATTCAATCGCTCTGGTAGCGATGGCCAGTCCTAATCCCGTACCGCCGGTTTTGCGATCGCGAGCATCTTCAACGCGATAAAAAGGTCGGAAGATGTCCTGAAGCGCTTTTTCCGGAACTCCTGCTCCGTGGTCTCGAACGATAATAAGCGCCGACTTCAAACCGTTGTTTGCTTCCGCTTTCAATGCCACTTCAACCTGCGTATTCGGCGCGGTATGTCGAACTCCGTTTCTTATGACGTTTTCAATCGCGCTCCCAAGCATTTCAGCTGAACCTTTGGTGGCACACGGCTCTTTGTGAACAACTGTTACTGATCGCTGAGCGTTTCGTGCTTCGTAGTCAGCATCTTGAACGATGCTTTCCAAAAGTGGTTCGAGGTCGATTGGGGCCTTAGTAATTGCATCAGTGCCCGCTTCAACCTGTGATAGATCAAGCAACTGACCGATCATTTCGTTCATGCGCCGTGCTTCGCGCGCAATTCGTTCCAGGTCTGCCAACACTTCTGGATTTCCACGCCGCCGCGCGAGACCAAGCGCTACTCCCTGGCGTGCTAGCGGTGAACGCAATTCGTGAGAGATATCTGCTAACAAACGCTTTTGAGCTTCGACCAGCGATTCGATCTGGCTCGCCATGTGATTGAAGTCGCGCCCGAGGTGTCCGATCTCATCACGTCGTTCGAGGAAGGCAGGATCTACTCGTGCTCCAAGGTTTCCAGCTGCTAATTCGTGAGCAGTATTGCGGAGCCGCTCGATTGGTTGCGCTAGAGAGCGTGCCAGTAGATAGCAAAATAAACCGCCAACGATCAGTAACGGCAACAGAGTGCGGGCCACAATTCCCAATCCGACTCTTAACGATCCAGGTTCTCCTATGCGCGGTGGTGGTGGTCGATCAGGTGGGGGATATCGAGCGATCAACGTGTAGGCAGCACCTTGAGGCGACTGAACTCTTTGGATTTCAACAGGCGAAGGTGGATCATGGCGAGGGCCATTGAATTCAAAAACAAATGGGTTTGTTTCACTTACTCGCGCACTCAAAGCCTTAACGTTTTCGGGGACGATTTGTCCTGTAACGTCTTCATTCTTTTCGTTGAGCAACACCGCCTGAACCTTTGAAGTATTCTCAAGACGACTGAAATAGGAACGAACGGCAGGCGCGCCTCCAATCTCGAAAGTCTCCAGGGCGGTTTGGGCAACCAGGCCGGTCATTGGTGCCAAAGGATTTCCACGCGGTGGTTGAAATCTTCTTTCCGTAATGATTCCAGTGGCAAACGAGGCGATGTTCACCAGGATCATCGCCAGGCCAAACCATAGGAATACTCGCAGAAAAAGCGTACGCATTACTGGTCAAATTCGGATGCGGCATAGATATAGCCGACACTCCGCACAGTCCTTATTCGTTCGATGTCGTTGACTTGATGGCCCAACTTTCGTCGCAGATTTGCCACGTGTGTATCAATGCTGCGATCGAATGGAGAAAGTGATCGGTGCAGCACGTCTTTTACTAACTCTTCACGGGTGACAATGCGTCCAGCGGCTTTGATAAGTTTTTCAAGCAGCGCATATTCGACCAGGGTGAGCTCGATCGCTTCGCCACCTCGTCGCACGCTGCGGGTGCTGTGATCCATCTCGATATCGCCAATGACAACAGTGTCATGATCGCTTTGATCAGGACGGGCCCGACGCAGCACGGCATTTATTCGGGCGACCAGTTCGAGTGGATCAAATGGCTTTGGTAAATAGTCATCTGCGCCGATCTGCAGTCCGACGATTCTGCTAACCGAGTCTCCGCGCGCGGTAAGCATTACGACGGGAAGGCGAGATCGGCTGCGAATTTGTTTAAGCAGTTCGAAACCGTTCAGCCCCGGCAGCATGTAGTCGAGCACGGCAAGTGCGTGATCGCCTGATAGGGCGCGGCTCAGACCCGTTTCGCCATCATGGACTGCTTCAACCTCATAACCATCCGGGCCGAGATATTCGGCAACTAACTCACAAAGCTCAATATCGTCATCAACTACTAGTATTCGCAGCATTTTCTTAGTTGGGCGGCGCCTTTGTTTGGATGATTGTACGGCCTCAGGCGGTTAATCGTCGTTGGCTTTACAAAACTTTGCGCGCTCTTAACAAAGTCTTTGCATCACGAATGTGTTTGATGCGTCTAATATCCCGACAGCACAAACGACATAATCGTAAACAATTCAAATGAGTCTGAAGGAGAGCAATATGAATCTCAACGGGAAAACACTTGGTTTGGCAATAATCAGTGTATTCGCACTAATGATTATGACGGCGGCAGTGGTCGTCTCGCAGGGCCCGCAAAGTGGACCGCAAGGGCCGCCGCCAGGAGATGGTTTTCGCAGAGGGCCCGGTCCCAGGGATGGGATGTTTCACATGTTTCGCGAACTGAATCTGACTGATGACCAAAAGGCTCAAATCAAAAAGATTATGGATAGCGAGGCTGCGAGCACCAAAGAGTTGCGGGAAAGGATGAGAGCCCTGCACGAGAGTGAACCAGAACCATTCTCAGCTACATTTGATGAAGGATCTGTCCGCGCGAGTGCTGAGGAGAGAGCAAAGATTGACGTTGAATTGCAAGTGGCACATGCGCGCACGATGTCGCAGATCGCCTCGATACTAACGGCAGATCAAAAGGCACAACTGGCGGCAAGAAAGCCACAATTTCGAGAGGGACCTCCGCCGCCACCAGAACGTCAGTAGTAATTGCTGACTTTTCTTCAAAAGCGCTCCCCAGATGACAGCAACGGGCAGGGTGTGTTGGCCTTGGACAAATACCGGACCTCTTCAAGGTCAACCAAGGGAGTCGGGGCCTGCCCGTTTTGTCACAATGATTTCAATAAGACACTGATTTGAATCCCTGGTATCTGACCAATAAAAACTAACCCCTTACCCAATAACCCCTAAACCTGCAAGTCCCGCCACCTATAATCGTTCATCTTCTGAACCCGTTTGCCGTTTGAGGGCAACGGCGCAGCAAAGGAAGCGAGTCTAATGGCTGCTCTTATTCCTCATGCTGCCAGTTCAAAACGGCTAACGGTTCACCACGGCGCCTGTTTTCCGGTAGCCTTAACGGCGTTTTCGCTGTAGCAGTCCAAATAATGAACGGTTGACCCGATATGAAAACAATCATTTCCATCGCAGCCCTGTCCTTCTTTCTCCTGTCATCTCTTTCTCAGCAATCTGATTACGCTCAATTGAAGTCAGACGCAGAAGCACAGTATTCACAGGGTTCCTTTGCGAGAGCGCGCGAAATCTATGCACGCATCGATCAATCCAAACTGCCTGCTCAAGAACAGCGTTGGGTTGCCTTCCGACTGGCTGACACGCAGTGGCGTGCACAAGCAGCGACGGCGACTGCCGATACAACTCAGTTCGAGCAAGCTCAAAAGCAGCTTGAGGAGTTGATTCGTGTTTCTGATGCTGAGTCTGACCGCGACCTCGTGTGGGCTGAATCGCATGAGTCTTTAGCAGACTTTTTTTGGACGCGGCGCGACAGCATGAATTGGAGTGGTGCGTGGCCGCACTATCAGCAGTCGTTGGATTGGTGGGCGGGTCAACGGCAGCTTGACCGCGCTCGTGATCGATATCTCAAAATTGTTTTCAAAGCCGCAGAACCTCCACGACCAAACGAGTATTACTACTACACGTACTACGGCAACTACATCCCACTAAATATTCTTGAGAACGCTCTGAAGATCAGCACGAGTGAGAATCAAAAAGCTCATTTGAATTTCCTGCTCGCAATGACCATGCGCTACTCGGGTGGTGATTGGGAGGCGCGGCAAAGAGTACCTGATCAATTTGAAGATGCAATCAAACTCGGCAAACAGACCGAATGGTGCGACGATGCGCTTTATTATTACGCTGAGTGGATGAATAGTTACGGAACGATCCGCCAAAACGAAGATGGAAATTGGCAACAAGAACCTGATTACGTCAAAGCTCTGGAAGTTTTGCAACGGTTAACCCGGGAATACTCTAAAGGCGAGACACGTTATTACGATCAGGCGGTCCAACTAATCAAACAACTCACCGATCCGACTATCGGAGTGGTTGTCTCCAATATCTTTCTTCCTAACTCGGAACTGCAGTTTGCTTTGAATACTAGAAACGTAAATCGAGTAGATCTCTCTTTGTACAAAGTCGATCTCACGAAAGACGTTCGCTTCAACAGATTTAGCGATGCGGACGAAGGTGAAGCAGACGACGGTGTTTGGATCCAGAACCTGTCCCTTGGAGGTCGACCGGTAGTAAAAACCTGGCGCAAAGAACTCAACGATAAGAACGATCACAAGCCTTACAGTAAGTCTGAGCGTGTCGACGCAAAATTGCCGGTCGGCGCTTATGTCCTGGAGGCCAAGAGTGGTTCGCTTTCTGCGCGCGATTTGTTGTTAGTCACTGATGTAGCCGTTGTCCTGAAGTCTTCTGGAAAGCAGTCACTCGCCTATTTCTCGAATGCTTTATCTGGGGCGCCGATAGCAAATGCCAACGTGGTCTTGTGGGAGACTTACAACATTAACAATAAGAACCGTTGGCGAAGAATGCGCCAAACTACAAATGCCGATGGCTTGGCGCAGTTCTCAGTTGGCGCGGACAACAACGGTCGGAATTTATATGTGACAGCCGCAATCGGTGATCGTCAGGCGTTTGCGGGCGGTTATTCATATGGCATGCCACCTAGTTCTGAATGGCGCATCTATGCGTTCACCGATCGGCCAGCATATCGACCCAAGGAAACGATGCAGTGGAAATTCATTGCGCGCCATTTTGCTAACGGCGTTTATTCAACTCCCGTAAGTCAGGCTATTGACTACCAGATCACGGATCCGCGTGGCACAAAACTCACCGAAGGTAAGGCCACGTTAAATTCGTTTGGTAGCGCCTGGGGTTCTCTTGAACTCGGTGAGCAATTACCGCTGGGCGAATACAACATCAGCTTTTATGACAGCGGTCACCACGGTATCGGCCAGGCACGCCTCTTCAGGCTGGAAGAATACAAACTTCCTGAATTTAAGGTTGAGGTAAAGACCCCCGAACAGGATGGTAAGAAAAAATCATTCCGGCTTGGCGAGCAAGTCGAGGTCAACATCCAGGCCGACTACTACTTTGGTGGTCCAGTTAGCAATGCATCTGTTGAAGTAGTTGTTTACCAGACCCCCTTTTATCACTACTGGTATCCGCGTCGAGAGTATGCGTGGTACTACGACGATTTCAATCAAGAGCGACGTGGCTACTATGGTTCAGGCCAGGTGGTTAAGCGAGAGACAATCAAGACCGACTCAACTGGAAAAGCCACCTTAATTTTCGATACCCCACGCGAAAACTATAACCAGGATTTCCAGTATCGAGTTGAAGCTCGCGTGACTGACTCCTCGCGTCGCGAAATCATTGCGAACGATTACGTGCGTGTGACTCGACAGCGTTATTACGTTTATCCGCGCCCCGCTCAGAACATCTATCGGCCCAAAGACAAAGTGACTGTTGATATCAAGGCGATAGATGCCAACGAGCAACCAGTTGCAACTGAAGGCACAGTCAAAATTACGCGTGAGTTCTGGTGGGAAATCTGGGTTGATCCAAATGGCCGCGAAGTAAAAGGTGAAGAACTTCGAGCACTTCGCGAACGGAATCCTGTGTTTCCACCAAACAATAATCGCGGCTGGAAACTAAAGTTTCGAGGCTATCAACACGACGATATCTCTACGCAAACAATTAAAACCGACAATGAAGGAAATGGTCAGGTTTCGTTCGTTGCAGATCGCGATGGCTATTACAAAGTTTCCTGGCAAAGCAGTCAGGGAGTAGACATAAAACGTGATCGGTTTTTACCGCCGGTGAAAGCAGAGACGGCGGTGTTCGTTGCCACGAACGCTACAACAGATTTGGGCTATCGTGGTTCTGGCCTTGAGCTCGTTGTAGATAAGGACACGTTTCGTGCAGGTCAAACTGCACCGGTGATGATCAATGTGCCAGGTGAGGATAAGTATGTTTTGTTTAGTATCGAGGCGGATGATCTATACAGCTATCGAGTGATTCATGTGACCGGAAATACCAAGCTGGTCGAGATTCCAATTGAAGAGAAACATGTACCCAACGTTTTTCTCAATGCAGCGATGGTGAGTGATGGAAATCTGTTCACTGATTCAAAGCAAGTCGTGGTGCCGCCGGTGCAGCAGTTTCTTTCGGTGGCAGTGAAATCAGATCGAGAGCAATACCAGCCGCGAGAAGAGGGAACGCTAACGATTACGGCTACTGACGCTAATGGGCGTCCGGTGTCAGCTGAGATCGCGCTGGGTTTGATGGATCAGTCTGTTAAATACATCCAGGCTGACTATGCTGGAGATCCAAGACAGTTCTATTACGGGACCAAGCGCACTCAAGTAGTCCAGACCCAAAGCTCGTTCAATTTCAAACCATACGCACGTTTCATTGATGTGGGACAAGGTGTCTTGCGTGATCGTCGGGAAGTCGATGAGGAGAATGAGCGGGTGCGGGCAGATGCAAGATTTTCCAACATTCAGGTCCTGGCTGATCTCGCCCGTCCAGCTGCTGCGCCAATATCAGGTAGAGTCGAAGCCGTGGATGTTTTAAAGAGCGAAAGCGTTGCAGAATTCGGTGCAGCTGTTGGCGGCGTTGCAGGTGCGAGGAGAAAGAGCGCCCAGAAGTTCCTTGAAAAAGATGCGTCACCGCAGGAACCTGCTGTTCAAGTACGCAATGATTTTCGTTCAACCATTCTTTGGCTGCCAGACTTGAAAACGGCTGCAGACGGAAAAGCAAGTGTAAAGGTCAAATATCCTGATTCCTTAACGACATGGCAGGCTACCGCCCGCGTCGCGACCACCGGCAACCAATTTGGTATTGCAAACGGCGAAACAAGAACGAAGCAACCACTCATAGTTCGTCTCCAGGCTCCTCGTTTCTTTGTTGTAGGTGATCAAGTCACAGTTTCGGCTGTCATCAACAACAATACCGATGGCGCGTTACCAGTCTCTTCAGCTTTGAACACTGACGGGCTCTCAGTTGCAGGAATGTTGGTCAATGGAAGGCCAGTAACCGGTGAGCCAGGTTCGATCGAGGTTAAGGCAAACAGTGAAGCCAGGGTCGACTGGCTAGTGAACGTCACTCATGCAAGTTCAGCCAGGATAAAGGTTGAGGCACGTGGCGGACAGTATGCCGACGCAATGGAGAAAAATTTTCTGATTTATGAGCACGGGATTGAGAAGTTCGTTTCACGCTCGGGCAAGATGCGAGGCGATGGCGTCACTGTAAAACTCGACATACCAAAAGAACGTCGTGCCAACTCGACAAATCTAACTGTGCAGATAGCACCCAGCATGGCAACCACGATGCTCGACGCTTTGCCTTACTTAATCAATTACCCGTATGGCTGCACGGAGCAGACGATGAGCAGGTTCCTGCCGTCCGTTATCACTGCCAAGACCTTGAAAGACCTCGGCATGAAACCTGAGACTGCGATGAACAAGATCTTTGGCGGTATCGAGCCGGCTTCTGCATCCGCTACGCATCCGAACGGCAAACATGATCTGAAAGAACTTGAGGCGATGACCAAAGGGGGCCTCGATCGACTTTACGCATTTCAACATTCGGACGGTGGCTGGGGATGGTGGCAGCAGGGCGAAAGCGATCACTTCATGACTGCTTATGTAGTTTGGGGAATGTCGTTGGCGTTGCAGGCAGGCGTCGAAGTTCGTTCCGATGTAATTGAACGTGGCGCCGAGTTTCTCGACAAGGAATTAGTCGAAGAAGAGAAGAACTACGATGCGCAAGCGTGGATGCTACATGCGCTCGCCGAGTATCACACAGCAAAGAAAATGGCCGAGGTTGAAAAATTCCAGAGTGTGGCTTTCGAGAATCTCTGGGCCAATCGAGAGAGGCTTAATGCCTACACTCGGGCTCTTGTGGCCCTCGCAGCGCACAATTTTGGCTATCACGATCGAGCCAAGACGCTCATCGAAAACCTGGAAAACGGAGTCAAGATTGATTCACAGCCCGATACGTCGATTGTGCAACAGGGAGTGCAAACATCGGATCCGTCAGTAATTGGTACTGCGCACTGGGGGCAAGATGGAATCTTCTGGCGCTGGTCGGAAGGTGGCGTTGAGGCAACAGCTTTTGCTCTCCGCGCAATATTAGCAATCGATCCAAAGAACAAGTTGGTGGAGCCAGTATCAAACTGGCTAATTAAGAACCGGCGTGGTGCGCAATGGAGTAACACGCGGGATACAGCGATCGTTGTGCTAACCATGAATGAATACCTGAGAAGAACTGGCGAGATCCAACCATCGATGAGTTATGAATTGCTCGTTAACGGTACTTCGGTGGCTAGTAAACAGGTTACGGCAGATGATGCATTGAGTGCTCCTTCGAATTTCCAGATTTCCAGGGAGTTGCTTCGCGATGGTCAAAATGAAATTACGATTCAGCGTAAGTCAGGTTCCGGGCCTATCTACTTTTCAACGCGAGCTGAGTTCTTCAGTCTCGAGGAGCCTTTGACTCCAGCGGGAAACGAAATCTTTGTTCGACGTCAATACTTCAAACTCGTCAATCATCCGACATTGTTGAAAGGATTTGTGTCGGAACGAGTACCACTGAATGACGGCGAAACAGTGAAGAGCGGTGATCGCATAGAAGTTGTTCTTACAATTGAAGCGAAGAACAATTACGAATACTTGTTGTTTGAAGATCTCAAACCAGCCGGCCTGGAGGCAGTACAGTTGCGCAGTGGTGATAACGTTTTTGTGCGCGAGCTTAAGTCTGGAGCGTTAACGGATAAGAATACGGCGTTAATGAATTTCAAATCGGCTGCAGATTTCACCGGGCGAACTCGCTGGGTCTATCAGGAGTTGCGTGATCGAAAGGTTGCTTTGTTCATCGATCACTTACCTGAAGGTGTTTGGCAGATGAGTTATGAAATGCGTGCTGAAGCTCCTGGATCGTTTCATGCGTTGCCCGTTCTAGGACACGCGATGTATGTGCCTGAGATTCGTACGAATGGAGCCGAGACCAGGATCCGGGTGGTTGACTGAGGAAAAGACCTATTTGTCACCAATGATAAATAGATCTTTTTTCCTCACCGAATCTGGTCGAGTCTTCCCTTAGCTTCAAGGATTAGCGCTTTCACCTTAGCCAGTTCATCCAGCGAGATACTTTGAGTCGCGTGATTACAAATGCCGGTTTGCAGAGTTACCGCCGTCCCTCTTTGTGTTTGGCGAAAAACGCGCAACTCAAGATCGCCAACCGTTCGATAGTGTGCTTCAAATCCAACTAACTTGGTGGAATTCTCGTCGACGGCAGCCAATGTGTCTATTGCCTTGACCAACTCGTCGATATCCTGATAGTCGACGAAAGCCCGGTTGTCCTCTGGTCGTTCGGGATTCTCTCTGAGAACAAAAACAATGCCTTTGGCCCTGACTGTTGTCCCGAGCATTCTCATTTCCACTGCATCGATGCGTACACCACGGACTTCGGTCGTCATCATTTGGGAGAATCCGCGCAGCACGACGACTCCGACTTTACTTTCGAGTGACTCTAGCTGAGTCCGTGGTTCATAGGGTATACAACTGAGTTTACGCAAGAATTCCGGGCCGGGTTGTTGTGCGAAACTCGCTACTGCAGTGAGCAGTAGGAACGGAATCACCAGAACTACGCGTACAAGATGCATCAGAGTTTTCTCCTTCAAGAGAGATGAAACCTTCAAGTTACGACCTCGCAAGTTGCTTAGGAGAGAGTTTCTCCTAACACTCACGACTAACCCGAAAGTTCCCAATGGTTCAAGAGAATCGTGCTTTGAAATGAAGCCCAACTAAGACTATCTTATTCGTCCAGCCATAACTATAAACTAAAAAGAGGGCTAAATATGTCGGACCATTATCATAATCCACAAGATCTGCGTCTCTTGAAAGAGATGCGTAAACTCGCGCCAGTCGACTTCGATGCCTGGCTAAACCTGGACAAGATTGTGGGGCGCGAAGGAGGAGCGTTGCCTCCAAAGATTCGGGAGCTCATTGCGGTGGGTGTTGCTTGCACCACACAGTGTCCTTATTGCATTGAAGTCCACGCCAAGGCGGCAAAGGCCGCCGGCGCGACACGTGAGGAGTTAGTGGAAACAGCTTTTGTCGCAGCTGCCCTTCGTGCAGGTGGCGCAGCAACTCACGGAGCAATGGCCCTAAAGTTCTTCGACGAATAGAGGTTGTGATGAATGATGTTATTCTCAAGCGGTTTGAGACTCCCGACGAAACACGGGTTTTTGAGAAAGGAAAGTTTGAAATTGTGAGTATTGGTGGCTCGACTATCGGTCGCGCTACCTATGAACCCGGATGGAAATGGTCGGAACATGTGGCGCCACTTGCCGGCACCAGATTTTGTGGAGTCGAACACCTGGGCCTCGTGATTTCAGGCCACGCAGTAGCGGCATTTAGTGATGATCACATTGTGGATTTGACTCCCGGAACTTTGTTTTACATACCGCCTCAACCGCACGACAGTTGGGTCGTCGGCAATGAGCTTTACGTGTCGCTACATTTCCTTGGCGCTGATCAGTATTCGAAATGACTGACGACTTCTACTGCGATGAAGTGTTGAGCGGCAAAACGGCCGTAAAGGTTGTAAGGGAAACGGACGATGTGCTCGCCTATCATCACACGCGTCCGTTTTGGCCTGCGCACATTGTTGTAATTCCAAAACGTCATGTAAGTTCGCTGTTGACTCTGGAAGACGGCGATGAACCTTTGCTGTTGGAGTTGATCGCCGTCGTTCGCGAAGTTGCCAAAGATATAGTTGCTGAGCATGGTGCCTGTAGAATCTTGACTAACCTGGGAAACTATCAGGATTCGAAACATTTG
>JBKPQV010000404.1:0-7507 GCA_046734235.1 Acidobacteriota bacterium | reverse complement strand
TTATATCGACCGCTGAGATTCAGGAGACTTGGGCTGCGTAAGAATAATAAAAATCAGGCCTTCTGCAAAGAAAATGAAGGAAGCTTTTTCATAGTTGGTATAGGATGAGACTAAGCAGTCACAGTCTTTATCCTTGCGTGGGTGATATGTTTCTTAGTGGAAAAATGGCACATTCGTCTCAATCCTCATGGTTCAACCTCGTGAGGGTCGCTGTATGCGTCGCTGTTGTTTCCTCCTTATCCCTGAATTTCTCAACAGGCTTTGGCCAGTCGAGAAATCTCACCACTGCCGCTCCCAATCCCACAGTATGGAGCCTTATTTGGCAAGACGAATTTGATGGTCCCGACGGCTCCGCCCTCGATTCTACAAAGTGGGTTATGGAAACCGGGGGATCAGGGTGGGGAAACAACGAGCTGGAGTACTACACAAACCGGCTGATCAACGCTCACCTCGAGAATGGAGCTCTAGTGATCAAGGCACTCCAGGAGACTTTTACTGGACCTGACGGCGTCACTCGGAATTTCACTTCAGCGCGATTGAAGACTCAAGGCAAGTTCAGTCTCACCTTTGGAAGAATTGAAGCGCGTCTTAAGATCCCGTTTGGTCAGGGAATTTGGCCCGCATTTTGGACGCTCGGAATCGACATAAATCAGGTAGGCTGGCCCACGTGTGGTGAGATGGACATCATGGAGAACATTGGCCGCGAGCCGAGCACGGTCCATGGAACTATTCACGGGCCCGGCTACTCAGGCGCGAATGGGATTGGAGCTGCTTACTCGTTATCAAATGGGTCCCGCTTTGCGGACGACTTCCATACCTACGCAATCGAATGGGAACCAAATGTGATTCGGTTCTACGTCGACGGTCTTCTTTACAACACCATAACGCCAGCAAATCTTCCCGCCAATTCCAGCTGGGTCTTCGCTCATCCGTTTTTTATCCTGCTCAATGTTGCGGTTGGCGGGTTTTGGCCCGGCAACCCCGATGCGTCCACAATCTTTCCGCAAACGATGACAGTTGACTTCGTCCGTGTCTACCAACGCAGCACTCCGTCCAATGCGACGTTGTTGCTGACTGAAGACAACTCGAATCGTGCAATATCACTGGACTCAGTTACCCAAGTCAGGGATCCTCTTTCGGTTGTCGGGTTAAACAACTTCAGCCAGGATCATCGCACACGTCTGATGTTGCTGGCGACGAATTTTGATCTAAGGCCGGGCGACACGACAGCAATCGTCAGCGCGGCTGCCCTCGATTCGTTGGGTAACACGCATCCGCTCCCAGTTGAGTATATCGGCAGGGTGCCGCAGTTCGATTGGATCACACAAGTCGTTGTTCGATTGCCCGATGATTTAACCGGCCCTTCTGATCTTTTGATCAGCATCAACGGACGAGGATCCCAGAGCAACCAAGCCCTCGTTAGCATCAAGTAAATCGCTAGCTAAATTTTTGTATGGAGTGGTGGCGGAGGGGACAGGACTCGAACCTAAAGCTTTATTGGTCATTTTCCATTTTCCATTTTTCATTTTTCATTTTCCATCTCCGGGCCCCGCTGGGTTTCGACTAAGGACTATCAGCCTGCTCACTCAACGCCCGGAGGGTCTCAAAATGAAAAATGACCAATACGTTTTATGCCTCACCCCTCGATTTGCCATCCTTTGACGAAACAGGCACGATCTAACTGACAGCGAGAACCTGAATCACCGAAAGAAGATTTTTCATTATCGAACGGCCATGTCTCCGTCTCAGCCCACGAAAAAAAATGTATACCCACGAAAAATGTATATTAGGTAAGTACCTTGCTATACTCAGCGTCGCTATCGTCAGCGGCAACTACCTCATTACAGAAGTCCAGATGGCAGCGGACATCATTCTTTGCTGAAATCACTATTTATACTTCACTATTCATACTTTGTCGTTCCTTAAAGAAAACTCGAAAAACCGAATGCCTCAGCTCGACATCCTACGCGGTGTTGCTGTGCTCCTCGTAATGGGACATCACATTGTCTTGCAACCTGAAGAATCGGGTCTGTTTGCTTCGTTCGAAAATGTTTCCATCCGTTTTGGCTGGTCCGGCGTCGACCTTTTCTTTGTATTGAGTGGCTTCCTGGTCGGAGGCCTGCTATTCACTGAACTGAATACGCGAAACCGACTTGATGTTCGTCGATTTATTATTCGAAGGGGTTTCAAGATCTGGCCATCATATTTTGCATACTTGCTAGTAGTGTTTGTGATGCTCTTGGTTGCCGAAGGCGGTAATGCGTATCGCGCCCTTGGTCACATCCTCCCTAATTTCTTTCACATCCAAAATTATCTCGGAACAGCTAGACCGCACACGTGGAGTTTGGCGGTCGAGGAGCATTTCTACGTATTTCTTCCATTGCTATTGCTTCTTCTAAGCTTTCGAAATGATCGATCCTGGTTGCGTGCGCTACCGTACATCGGCGCGGCAATCATTATTGGTTGCACTAGTCTTCGCTTTTTCATAAACGCTGACCGAGTATATGACCCAGCAACTCATTACAATCCTACACACCTAAGAATGGACAGTCTCTTTCTGGGTGTGTTGATTGGATATCTCTATCACTTCAAGGGCGAGTGGCTTCAGAAGGTTGGATCTTATCGTTACACCCTGCTGCTGATTGGCATCGCTTTGGTCATTCCGATGGCAATAATCGATATACGCGAGGGGTGGTTTGTATCGGTCTTCGGGTTTTCACTTCTCTATATGGGTTACGGGTTAATCCTTATCGCTGCAATCTACACGCCCCTTTCAGACGGGTTGGTTGGCAGATTCATGGCCAGCAAGATTGGCAAAGCACTAGCTTTCGTTGGGTTCTTTAGCTACCCGATTTATTTGTGGCACGTTGATATGGCGAGATTACCCTTACAGGCGCTTGCGCGTGCCGGATTTTTGCAATGGCTGCCCCCATCATACAGATGGGTTGCTTTCTCGATTATATACGTCGCTGTGGCGACATTTGGTGGAGTGCTTCTTGGTTTGTTAATTGAAAAGCCCGCTCTGGCAATACGCGACCGCTTTTTTCCGTCCCGCACGAGAATTCCGGTTGCCCATGAGATTTCGTCGGATTGGACCAACGCGGATCGTGAAGGTAAGCATCTTGCAGAGGTCAGTTCCTAGTCTTCGTGCCAGCTGCCGTTTCCAAACATAACCTGTCGAATATAAAGAATCTCGAAGAAGGTATTGCGAGGATCTTTGAGGAACTGGCGGAGGGGACAGGACTCGAACCTGCATAACCTTTCGGTCGGCGGTTTTCAAGACCGCTGCACTACCATTATGCGACCCCTCCGCATTTTGGCGGCAACGAATATAGCGCAAGGCCGAGGCACAGGCCAAATGGTGAATATTTGCGACGGGGAAGTTTTGGGGACGGGGCGAGTGGGAGACGGGGAGACGGGGCGATAAAAGCTTTATTGGTCGTTTTCCATTTTTCATTTCTCATTTTCCATTTCCGGACCCGCTGGGCTTCTAGGTTCAACTGAGGACTATCGGCCTACTCCCTCAGCGCCCGGAGGGTCTTTAAATGGAAAATGAGAAATGAAAAATGGAAAATGACCAATAGGCTTTGATGCCTCACCCCTCGATTTGCCATCCATCCACGAAACAGGCACGATCTAACTGACGCGAGAACCTGAATCACCGAAAAGTAACCTCTACCATGCTAGTAACAATCGGCCAAATCAACACAACCAACGGCGACTGGTCCGGCAACAGTGACAAAATCATCCGCGCTATTGAACGAGGAAAAGAAGATAAATCCGATCTAGTTGTGTTACCAGAAATCAGTGTCCAGGGCTACACATCGCTCGACTGGTTTCTCGATCGTGATGTCGAACGATGTGCACTACAACCACTCGATAAGATTATCGCCGCCACTGAAGGTATTACCGCAATCGTCGGAACGGTGAGACCGTCAGGTCTAACTACTGGAAGGCGACTCTTCAACTCCGCCGCGATTATTCGCAATCGCGAGCTCATCGGATTTGCCGACAAAACCCTTCTTCCCGAGTATGACGTCTTTGACGATCCGCGTTACTTCCAACCGTCACTCGAGCGTCATACGTTTACGCTTGGTGATCGGACACTCGGCGTCGCTGTTTGTGAAGACTTCTGGAACGACAAAACCTTCTGGCGGGAACGGCTCTACACAAACGATCCAGCCGACGAGCTTATCGACATGGGATCGCAGGTTCTCATTTCGATCAACGCGTCTCCTTTTAACAAGGGCAAGATGGGCCAACGTTGCGCGATGGTTTCGCACCGCGCCAAAACAGCAAAATTACCAATAGTGTTTGTGAATCTTGTTGGCGGTAACGATGGGATAATTTTCGATGGCGCGAGCATCGTCGCTGATGCAAACGGCAACATCATTCTGCAGGCACCACCCTTTGAAGAGTTTATTGGCACCGTTGATCTCGACAGCGGTGTCGCCGACCAGTTTTGTTTGCCCGGCGATGACGTAGAAACGATTCATCGGGCGCTGGTATTGGGTATTCACGACTACGCTCGAAAAAATCGCTTCAAGTCTGCCGTGATCGGACTCTCCGGAGGAATCGACTCAGCAGTTGTCGCAACTCTCGCGTGTGAAGCATTGGGGGCCGAAAACGTTCTCAGCGTAATGATGCCATCTCCTTTTTCTTCACGTTCCAGTATCGATGACTCTGTTGAACTGGGACGGCGCCTTGGCATGCGCGTAATCGAACATCCGATTTCTGACGCTTACGAAACCTTGCTGAAAGAGTTGAAGCTCGATCCCCCTTCACAAAATAAGACCTCGCTTGCAGCCGAGAACCTGCAGTCGCGTTTACGTGGCAACATCCTGATGACGATTTCAAATTCTGAGGGACGATTGTTGTTGTCGACAGGAAACAAATCCGAGCTGGCTCTCGGTTATTGCACTCTTTATGGCGATACCAATGGCGGACTCGCAGTCATTGGCGACGTGTTGAAGACTGAAGTCTACGCAGTTGCTCGATTCATAAATCGTGAAACTGAATTGATTCCCCGAGAGATCATCGAGAAAAGACCATCGGCAGAACTCGCACCAGGTCAGTTTGACGATCAATCACTACCACCATACGACCAACTCGATAAAATCCTACGGCTGTACTTCGAACAAAAGGCCAGCCCGCAACAAATTGTGGAAACGGGCTTCGAAAAGTCATTCGTGTACGACATACTCAACCGAGTTGAATCGCCGGCAAACGAATTCAAACGAAGACAATTGCCGCCCACTTTGATCATTTCGAGAAATGCTATTGGTGTCGGCAGGCGACGTCCGGTGACACATCACTATCGACGAGAACAGCTGAATTGCTAAATGCGGTTATTCAGTTCCATCCTTCTGTTTCTTTCCCTTAGTGGGCTGATTCACGCTCAGCAAATCCCGGGGGAAGAAGCTGCTTTCACTGCTGTCAGGAGGGCTACAAACCCCGCTGCGCGACTGGCTGCCGCAGAAGACTTCGTCGCAAACTTTCCGCACAGCACCAAACGGCCTGAAGTTGCCCGCCTGGTTTCGGAATATTTGCCGATTATTCGTAACAGTGAAATTGCGGTCTCGATGGTTGTTCGCGCTCGCGCGATTTTCACCTCACCGGAAGAGCTCGAGTTCTTTAAACCGGTGGCCTTGGAAATCTACGCTAATGGATATCGGGCCAATGAGGCCTTCACACTAGCTGGCGAACTACTTTCCAAACAGCCTGATGATATTTGGTCCCTGATCAAGTTGACTAACCTCGGCGCTCATGAAGCGAAGAATTCAAATCTCAAGTACGCCGATCAGTCACTTCAGTACGGCTTTAAGGCTATTGAGTTGATCGAAAAAGATTTGAAACCACCACGCTTGACGGATTCATCGTGGCTGGAAGCCAAGTCGAAATTGGGTGGTCTTTATCAACAAGTTGGAATTATCAGCTTGGCAGTAAGCAAAGTGAGTGAGGCAAAAACTTATTTAGCCAAAGCAATTAAGTTGAGTCCCAGGGATCCGACAAGTTATGCGCTGCTGGGACGGGTATTAAATGGCGAGTATGAGAAAGTGAAAGCGACGTACTCAGAAATGCCCGAAGGAAACGCAAAGGCCGACGAGAAGAAACGGTTAGATATTGCGCTCGACGAGATCATCGATGCTTACGCTCACGCTGTAGGACTGGCTACGGGGAAGGAGGAACATCAAACTCTCTTGCAGCAGTTGGTACCGGATCTAACCACTTTCTACAAATATCGCCACGGTTCCGTCGAAGGACTGCAAAAACTAGTTGCGAAGTACAGGTGACGCCGAAAGCAAACTATCCGCAGATTACGCCGATTGAGCAGCGCGCCTTAAGGGCGCAACCAAAGTTTTCATCCTGAAAGGATGAAAGTTAATAGCCGTGGGCGAGCGTTTCTGCGCGAAGCCCACGGACAATTCCGACGGATGTGCTTGCCCTGTAAGGGTCAAACCCCGATCTTTGTTGGACCCTTTCAGGGTCCGTGGAATCTGTTGCTTCCTTCCGTGGGCTTCGCGCAAAGCCGCTCGCCCACGGCTATTAACTCAGGTCCCTTCAGGACCAAATCTTGGCCTGTTATTACTCTACTTTGTTGTAAGACCGATGGCGTCGTTAAGAAGCATAGCTCGCATAAACCGACTTCACCTTTTCCAGAAACTCGCGTCGATCAACTATGAAGTAGAGCTTTAGGTTTCCAGAACCAGCAACTTCGTCCAACAATTTTTCCAATATCTCAAACTGATCAGTTGAAGTAACTCCATGAGCTGTGAGATATCCGCCTCGTCGCAAACGCCGAATCAGTTCCAACAAAGTGAGCCGCCCTTCGAGCGTTCGTCCCCCATGCTCGTGTGATCTGCTGATCAAATACTGGACCAGCAGGGCCTCGTTATATAGAGGTGGCGATAGGAACAGGCGTGAGCCATCTCGCTCCCAACCTTCCGATAAACGCGCTGAGGGACGGACCGTTCGCAAGCCGTCAAATATCTCGATCCAATTCACCTTCGGCTCCCGGCGCTCAAGATACGACTTCGTCGCCTCGAGTAACCACTTCTCTTCCGACAAATCGAGGTTTATTCGGAGAGTGTCTAACCAATCAAAGAACGCAGCACGCTGATCTGTTTTGAGCTCAAGCACAGCAAACTGATCGGCTTTTTTGCTGAGAGATTTCACGAGTGCGCGACGAGCCGGATCTGAAGTTTTCCCACCTTCGATAGCTTGAGTGTCAAAACGCGCGTGCCAACGCTTTGCAGAGTTGCAATACGGGCAGCGCGGATGTTTTTCCTCACTATCAAAAAAAGGACGAACCGCTTTGCGTGATGTTAGTTCGTCAATTGTTGGAGAGTAGCGCTTGATCTCGGAGTAGGCTGAGCGGGGCGCGAGACCAAATTGCTTGGTGAAAATGTCAAATATACAAGCCAGACAAACAAGAGTCGTGTAGTCGGTTACCGTCCCGGGAGGAAACGCACTGTAATCGAGTTCGCGCTTGGCAGTCATAAGATCC
>JBKPQV010000403.1:0-9633 GCA_046734235.1 Acidobacteriota bacterium | reverse complement strand
TTATTGCTGAGCCTGAAGACGAGAGCGCTGCGCGAGTCGCTTATATAGGTGCTGACATCGCCAATAAACTCTTTCCGACTGGCATGAGCCCGGTGGGACAGGAGATTACGGTCCGAGGATTACCCTATCGCGTCATTGGAGTTGAAGCGGCTAAAGGAACGGTATTTGGGATTCCGCAAGATTCATTCATCGTCCTGCCCCTCAAAACTTATGCGATCAATTACGGTGGTCTAATTCGTCAACGTTCACTCTACTTCATCGCGACATCGCGAACAGATGATCAATTTAATGAGGCAGTCGAAGAATCGCGCTTCCTGATGCGCGCGCGACGCAAGCTACAGCCAAACGAAAAAGACAACTTTGGTATTGTTACGCCCGACGCAATTACAGGACTGAGAGATCGCATCTTTGGCACCATCTTTATCGTCGCCATGTTGGTTCCCGGAATCGCACTAATTGTCGGCGCAATCGTAATTATGAACATCATGCTGGTGTCGGTGACAGAACGAACAAAGGAGATCGGAATTCGAAAGTCTCTGGGCGCACGTCAGGTTGATATTCTGAAGCAATTCCTGGTTGAAGCCGTAGCTCTGGCGACTCTTGGCGGTGCAGTAGGAATTTTTCTGGCCTGGATGGTTGGAATGATCGTGACTGCCTGGTTCTTCCCAACTTACTTATCGTTGTTTGCAATTCTAGGAGCTCTGGCCGCCTCTGGCGGTGCGGGTGTAGTTTCGGGCATTTTCCCAGCGTGGAAAGCAGCGCGACTCGATCCCATTGAAGCGCTTCGAGCTGATTAAGACACGAGGGTTTTGTTTTTGATCGTCGTTAGATCAGTTCCATAGATCATTTGACATTTTTCATTTGTCATTTAATGGAATATCGCCCTCATCAAAACCCAAAGTCCTAAGACCAAAGGTCAAAGGACAAAGTACGAAGTACAAATATGAAAATCTTTCGCAGCGATATTTACGAAAACCTAATGATGGCGATTGCCACGCTTCGCGGCAATAAACTGAGATCTTTTCTGACCGTCTTTGGAGTTGTCATCGGCATTATCACGGTGATGTTGATTGCTTCAATCATCAGTGGCATCGACGTCTCAGTGAAGCGCGAAGTTGAATCGTTTGGCACACGCTCGATATTCCTCAGCAAATACAATCCGGGTATTCACGTCGGTCGCATGTCGCGCGAAGAACGCATGCGAAAGGAACTTACTTACGACGACGCAATGGCCCTTGCTACTTTGCCGGCGGTCGAAATATCAGTTCCGTTTCTTGATATCACCAACAACTTCTTTGGTGGAAAGTTGCTCGTTTCTGGCGGTGGAAAAACTTCGGCGCAAGTAGCCCTCCAGGGAACTTTACCGGATTTTGAAAAGGCAGGGACGCAAGTAATCGCTGAAGGGAGATTCTTCAGCACCTCTGAAAATGACACAAACCAGGAAGTGTGTGTCGTCGGGTCTAAGGTAGCTGACGACTTCTTCAAAGTTGGCTCACCTGTTGGTCAAACGATCAAGATCGGGCCAAATGAGTTTCGTGTTGTTGGCAGACTGGAAAAGCGTGAACAGTTTTTGATAGGCGGCGGCAGTGATGATCAAAACAATGTCATCTACGTGCCTTTCAGCGTAGCCCAAAAACTCAAACCAAACGCCGATGACATCTACATCATGGCGGTTGCGCGAGTGGGAATGATGGACGAAGCCAAAGATCAGGTTCGCGATATGCTTCGGGTGCGCCGCCAGGTGCCATTTGCAAATCCCGACAACTTCGGTATGGAAACCTCGGAGAGCATTCTCGACAACTTCCGGTCTATTACAGGCGGTTTGGCAATTGCCATGGTCGTTATTTCTTCGGTCGGCTTAATGGTGGGCGGGATTGGAGTGATGAATATCATGCTGGTATCTGTCACCGAGCGAACCAGAGAAATCGGAGTTCGAAAAGCCATCGGCGCCAAGAGGAGCGATATCATGTGGCAGTTCTTAATTGAGGCCGCGACGCTCACCGGCCTTGGTGGCATCGTCGGCCTCTCGATTGGCTGGGGTTTTACTTTATTGTTACGGCTGTTCCTTCCCTCTTATGTACCGCTCTGGGCGCCAATTGGAGGGTTTGCGGCCAGCGTTGGTATCGGTTTGATCTTCGGCCTCTGGCCAGCATGGAAAGCGGCCCGATTGGATCCTATCGAATCCTTACGCTACGAATAAGATCTCAACGGCCGAAGAGTGCGGCAGATCCAATTCGCAGCACCAGGCCAAGGAGCCAAAGAGTGATCACAACTCCCCAAGCCCCGCCTGACGACATCTTGCCGACTTTTCGTAGTCCGAGAGCTGCCAGGAACATTCCATAAAATCTCAGCACGTCAAACTGCGATAAAAAGCCGATCAGTATTGGTGAACTTGTCTCTGCGCTCATGAACGCGCCGGGATTCGTAACTAATAACTTTTCAGGATCGATTGAATCTGCGGATTTTAGAAATAGGACCAGAACGGCAACGAAGGTACCGAAGACGCCAGGAGGTAACGATGAGTAAGCCCAAACTGCCAAGGCCTTTTTGTATCCAAGCGAGCCCCCAAAAGCGAGCGCCCCGAGGAGATACAACCCAGCACCTGCAGCGATAGTGACCGGGACAGAAGCAGGAACAAGAACTCCTCCCATTATCTTGCCAATTCTTACTCCCATCTCTTTTTGCTCTTCTGTTTGCTGCGCTGAGTTGGGCGATTTCTCCATCTTTTCGCGAATATAAGCACCCATATCAACTCTCAAATACAAAAGGCCAGTAACGGCGATCGTCAAGACAAACAAGATTAGACTGGCAACCAGAAAGCGCGGACGTGTTCGCAAAGCTTCAAACGTCCTGGTCGGCTCAAAAAAGATGTTTGTGAGTGTCTCCGGAGTAGACATCTCAACCTCGCCGCTACTCGTGGCTGGTAGTGGTTCGCTCATTCAGATCCTCCTAAGCAAGCGGACGATCAACAATCCGTCCAGGTGAACAACCAAGAAGTACGATTATCGGTGCGTAAATACGAACCCTTGGAAATAAAGTTTCAGGGTTGACTTGTTCCGGCCGCTGGTGCGTCAGTCCAACCCGGGACACGAATACACGCAACCTCATGTCCATGCGAAATCTCTCGCAATTCAGGATCGATGTGGGCACAGTCTTCAATTGCAATTGGACAGCGTGTGCGAAATCTACAACCCGACGGCGGATTGATTGGTGTGGGCACGTCGCCCTGCAGAATAATTCGCTTTCGTTTTTGCGTAGGATCTGGAATCGGAATCGCTGACAACAAAGCCTGCGTATAGGGATGCATCGGCTTCGCATATAAATCTGCAGCACTCGCAATCTCAACGATCCGTCCAAGGTACATCACGGCAACCCTTGTAGAAATATGTTCCACTACGGCGAGGCCATGCGAGATAAACAAGTAAGTTAGCTTGAATTCTTCCTGCAACTCCTGCAATAGGTTGACGACCTGTGCCTGAACTGAAACGTCGAGTGCCGAGACCGGTTCATCCGCCACAATAAGTTTCGGATTCAATGCGAGTGTGCGCGCAACACCGATGCGCTGGCGTTGACCTCCAGAAAACTCGTGTGCATAACGATTCATGTAATCCGGATCTAGACCAACTCTGCGCAGAAGATCGGCTACGCGTTCGCGACGTTGTTTGTTGTTGCCCTGTTTGTGTATCACTAGTGGCTCGGCAACGATGTCGCCGATCTTCATGCGAGGGTTAAGCGACGCATACGGGTCCTGAAATATTATTTGCATTTCGCGTCGTAGTTCACGCAATTCCTGGCGACCCAGCGAAAGCACATCACGCCCTAAAAAGTTAACTTCGCCGGAAGTTGGCTCGATCAGGCGCAGCAAACAACGTCCAACCGTGGATTTTCCGCAGCCAGACTCACCAACCAATCCGAGAGTTTCACCGGAAAAAATCTGAAACGACACTCCGTCAACAGCACGAACAACGTCATCGCTACCTTCAACCGGGAAGTGCTTAACTAATCCTCGAACACTGACCAGCATTTCAGATGGAAGTGAGCGGATGGTGTTTACGGTGGAACTCAGTTTGTTTTCTTCGATCGCCATTTCCCCAGGAATCACTTCTCCAGCTCACGAACTTGATCAGCTTGATGATCGGCTGCCACTGCCGAAGCTAAATCGTAAAGCACACAACGAACACTCACGCCTCCCTCGAGATCATAAAGAGGGATTTCTTCTTCGGTACATCGAGGCATGCGATGCGTACAACGGGGTGCAAAATGACAGCCTGCCGGCAAATCGGTCGGACGTGGTACAGTCCCTTCAATAGTTTGCAAACGTTCCTGCTTGATAACGTGTGCACTCGTTAACTTGGGTACGGAACGTAACAAACCTTCCGTATACGGATGTTTCGGGCGGGCAAATAACTCATCTACCGGAGATTCTTCAACAATTCTTCCTGTGTACATTACGGCAACACGATCAGCAACTTCTGCGACTACTCCCAGATCGTGAGTAATCAGCAGCACGGCAAGATCACGCTGTTTACGCAAGTCATCAAGCAGTTCCAGTATTTGCGCCTGGATCGTTACGTCGAGCGCAGTGGTGGGTTCATCGGCAATCAGTAATTTCGGGTTGCAGGCCAATGCCATCGCGATCATTACCCTTTGTCGCATCCCACCTGAAAGCTGATGTGGATAGTCGGCGATTCGACGTGCGGGGTCAGGAATTGCTACCTCCCGCATCGCTTCGATGGCTGCTTGCCTTGCTTGTTTGCTGGAAAGCTTTCGATGCAAGCGCAGCGCTTCAGCAATTTGTTCTCCAACGGTGAAGACTGGATTAAGTGAGGTCATTGGATCCTGGAAAATCATCGCTATATCGTCGCCGCGCATCTGACGCATTTCGCTGTCAGACACTCTCAGAAGATCTTTCCCATCAAAAAGTATCTCGCCTCCAACGATCTTTCCGGGCTTCGCAACCAAACGCATAACCGAAAGTGCAGTCATCGATTTTCCGCAACCTGACTCGCCGACTAACCCGAGCAGCTCCCCGCGATCGAGATAAAAACTCACCCCATCAACTGCGCGCACAAGTCCAGCACGCGTGGGGAAATGGGTTCGAAGATCTTTGACTTCCAATAAGTGGTCAGTCATCACAATCCGCGTTTCTTCATTTCCTCAGCAATAACGTCGCCATCTTCAGCTGGATACTTTAGAGTCTTTGCTAATGTTCCATTAGCTTTAGCCAAAGCCCAAACAATACTTTCACCTGCCGGCAGCAGATTTGGTTTCTCTGAAAAGACTGGATCTGTAAAAGCCTCTGCGGCATCAATCCAGCGCCAGCCTTTGGATCGAAACATCTCAATGAGATCGTTGAGATATAGACCATTTAACAAATTGTAATGGACAAGCAAGGTGTGTTTGACACGCCTGCCAAGGAGACGAACGGCAAGCGAATCGTAGTACTGAGCGCGGTCCAACATGTGCTCAAGATAGAAATCACGATATGGCTTTGTGTCGGCTGACGGGTCCTTGGCAAGACGCTCGGAAAGACGAGACGTGATGATCCAGTCGGACGTATCGATCGTTACGTGTCCGACTCGATAGCCTTGTTTCGACAAGAAAGACCGCACTGAATCACGTTTTGCAGCTGTGTCGCCTTCCTTCAACATGGGAAAGCGAAAGTATCTTTGAAAGCGAGAAAAGTTTTTGAGCAGCGTTTCTGCGCGGAGGATATCTTCGGTGTAAACCTCGGCTGACATTGATTGCGAGTTGAGGTTTTGGTGTGAATAGGTGTGATTCCCGATCAAGTGACCGGCCTTGTCCCACTCAGATAGTAGTTGTTTACCTTCGTCACGTTCGACGTTGCGACCGATTACAAACAGTGCTGCTTTGATTGAATGCGCGTTAAGAGTATTGAGAATGGACCTGTTTCGTTCGGCAGCTGATTGAAAAACAGCATTCTGCCAATTGAAATCATCCATGGTGATTGAGATCTGTGGTCCGTCTACCTTTTGAAATGCGTTTAGTCTGCTGGTAGCCAGAGCACCGGCGCTTAAACTCAAAATCCTTGTGAATTGCCGTCGATTCATAGGTCTTCTCTGTGTCTCTGTGTCTTTGTGCCTCCGTGTTAAAAATAATTCGGAACTTACCGCACGATTGGCACGACACCGTCTGGTCGAAGGTGTCTCGCCAACACACCGTACGGGACCACCGTCTTATTAAACACCGCGATCACATGCGCAAAGTCGAAATAAGCCACGAATCCCTTCGCACCAAGTCCGAAGGTATCCAGCTCCGGCAATTCTTCAGCTGACATTATCGGGTTCTCGCGCTTTTCAGGCTGCCGGTTATTGCTTTTAGCTTCCGCCATTTCAATTGCATCAGCGCGCCTATTGATGTCTTTCGCTACAAACTCAGCCAGGTCAGTTTTGTAGTCTTCATCGCGAAATACATCTTTCATAGTTAGCTCTTTGTTGGTCTTCAGATTGTAGTTCACTGTCCAATAACGAGTATTTGGATGCGCACCTCCAGCGTACGAGTCCTCAAGCATTTCGATACTAATAACATCGTTGGTAGCCATTAAGACGTTGTAGTTGGTCTCGAAACTCGATTCTTTAACTGACTCCGGCTCAAATTCTTTCATCGCTGCCCGCAATCGCGATTCGACGAGGCTATTGAAGGCATTAATGCTCGGTGTCATTACTGCTGCTTTCAACTGAGGGTACGAAGCAGATGCCTTCGTCTTAGGATCAATCGTTGTTTTCGGCGTTAGTTCAAGACCATCCTTCAGAGTAATCGACTGCTCTACCAAAAAGACCAGTGACTTTCGAGTTCCATCAGGACGTGACCATTCGCACTCCAGATCAATATCAGGCGTTTCAGATTCGGATTGGCAGACGAACTTGCCGGTCTTTTGTTTTCCGCTGCCTTCAATCAGCTCAAGCTTACCTTTCGCATCGTAAGCGCCTTCCAGAGTGAGGTCCTGCTTAAACTGATCGTAAAAATACTTTCCAGTTACTTTGTTGGCACTTCTGTTCAGACGCATCTCAATATGCTTGTTGCCGATCGAACCACGGTAGATCTTTGAGGACTCTGCCTGGCCCATGGCAATGGCAGCAGAGAAAATAAACATCAACGCAATAAGTGACGTTCGCCCCAACTGAAGATCCTCCCAGGAGAAAACTTTATTGAGCACAGTCGACGCCATCGATTCTCCAACCTGAATTCGTGAGCTTGAGGGTTACGTTCATTTTGACGACCTCAGGAATTTTTTTCCCTTCGAGCTGAACGGACGAAGTGCTGGTCTTTCCATTTATTGTTCCCGGGTTGACTTTGAAATTGCTTTCCCAGGTCTCGTCGACGTCCTGAGAACAAATGATTATGTCCGCGTCCCTTTCGCGGCTTAACCGTGGAACGCGATTAAGAAATTGCGGCGTTAAGTAATGTAGGGATACTTGCCGATTCTTAAGCGGGTTAGAGTCGTTCTTAGCTAGTCGATGGAGGTACCACGCATAAAAGCCGCGCACAATTTCATCAGGACCTGTCTTCTTAGCTGGAGTTTGGCTGAAAACTGTAAAGGTAAATGGAACGAGACAAAGAAGGACAGCGAATCGTTTCATCGTGTAGCCCCTTTCAGATTGTAGATGTTTCCCGGTATTCACCCCACACCCGGCGCAAGCAGTTACTAATTTCTCCGACTGTTGCGAGAGCCTCAACGCAATCGAGTATGAACGGTAACAGGTTTGCATCGGTACTAGCAGCGTTTGCCAGATGATCGATCGCCTCATCAGCACGTTTTGCATCCCGTCTCGCTCTTAGCGAACGCAATCGTTCAACCTGGCCCAGCTCAAGCGCCGGGTCAATCCTGAGAGTGGAGATTGGTTGCTCTTCTTCAACTTGAAACTTATTTACGCCAACGACAATTTCTTCCTGTGCTTCAATCGCACGCTGATAATGGTACGCAGCTTCCTGGATCTCCCTCTGCACATACCCGGTTTCAATTGCGCGCAGCATTCCACCCATGGCGTCTATCTTTTTCAGATATTCAAGCGCACGCACCTCGATTTCGTTCGTCAGTTGTTCGATGGCGTATGAACCGGCCAGTGGATCAGCCGTATCAATCACTCCTGATTCGTGAGCAATGACTTGTTGGGTTCGCAGAGCCACTCGCGCGGCGGCTTCAGTTGGCAATGCGAGTGCTTCGTCCATGGAGTTGGTGTGGAGCGACTGAGTTCCACCCAGTACTGCTGCTAAAGCCTGGATCGTTGTTCTTACAACATTAACTTCGGGCTGCTGTGCCGTCAGCGATGAGCCAGCCGTCTGGGTATGGAAACGCATCATCAATGAGCGCGGGTCTCGAGCGTTAAAACGTTCACGCATGATGCGAGCCCAAAGTCTTCGTGCAGCACGAAACTTGGCAATCTCTTCGAGAAGATTGTTGTGGGAGTTAAAAAAGAACGATAGACGTGGGGCAAAATCATCAATTTTCAAACCAGCGCCGAGAGCTGATTCTACGTACGTGATGCCATCGCCTAGTGTGAACGCAACTTCCTGGACTGCAGTCGAACCAGCTTCACGAATGTGGTAGCCACTGATTGAAATCGTGTTCCAGTTAGGCACTTCACGGGCGCAGTAGCCAAAGATATCCGTTACTAAGCGAAGCGAGGGTGCAGGTGGATAGATGTATGTGCCACGTGCGATGTATTCCTTGAGTATGTCGTTCTGTAGTGTGCCGCGCACCTTGTCAAACGGCACACTTTGCTTGCGGGCAACTGCAAGATACAAACAGAGCAGGATCGACGCCGTCGCGTTGATAGTCATGGACGTCGAAACCTGATCAAGCGGAATATCTGCAAAGAGACGTTCCATGTCCTCGAGGGAGTCGATGGCGACTCCTACTTTACCTACCTCGCCTGCAGCTAAGGGATCATCTGAATCGAGGCCGATTTGAGTGGGCAGGTCAAATGCTACTGAAAGTCCGGTCGTGCCGTGGGCCAACAAGTATTTGTAACGAGCGTTGGACTCTTCGGCAGTGGCGTAACCAGCATATTGGCGCATGGTCCACAACCGCCCGCGATACATGTTGCGAAAGATTCCCCGTGTGTAAGGATATTCCCCGGGTGAAGCCAGGTCGTTGTCGTAATCAACTTTGTCTGTATTAGAAGGATTGAAATCGACTGGATATTCTATTCCGGAGGTAGTCTCAAAACGATCCCGTCGTTCGTCTTTGGTTTTGGTTGACATGTTTGAATCAGCTTGGGAAGCGATCGAAGCCTAGCATAGCGCAATTCACAGTCGCAATTGGGGCTATTCCGTAATACCACCAACCGCAGTTGGTGGATTGTTCACACCTGACCTACAAAGCGCGGCCCGACTCAGCCCAGGAATACCACCAACCGCAGTTGGTGGATTGTTAACACGCGTTCACCAAAAAGCACTGATCGACAATCTACCTGTGCAATGCTTCATAATTCACTAGTTTCCTTTCTTGGCAGGTTAGGTATGAACCGATCCACCGACTGCGGTCGGTGGTATTCCTGGTTCGTGTCAGTCCGCGTCTTGTAGGTTAGGTATGAACCTTCCACCGACTGCGGTCGGTGGTATTCCTGGTTCGTGTCAGTCCGCGTCTTGTAGGTTAGGTATGAACCTTCC
>JBKPQV010000402.1:0-7106 GCA_046734235.1 Acidobacteriota bacterium | reverse complement strand
GATCGTACCCTGGGCCTTGCATAAGGTTTACCCCGCGATTTGTGGGTGTTTCGGCGTACTCAACCACACCTTCAACTCGCGTTGTTCCAGCCTTCGCAACTGCTCCCAACGACTTTATGGTGATGTTCAGCAAGCCACCGGCGATGTTGCCGGGGCTCGGGTTGTTGTTAAGCACCGCGCCGAACTTCGAAGCGTATTCCTTGTACCAGTCAACCATTCGATACACGGCTCGACCAGTCTCAACATCCTTCGCGCGATTCGCAAGCAAATGTTCCGCGCCGCAGAACTCAGGCACTTCAGTAATCAAGACAGTGCCGCCTGAACGAACAAGCAAATCAGCCGCTCGACCCAACGATGGATTAGCAGAGATCCCAGAGAAACCATCAGAGCCGCCACACTTCACTCCCAACACCAATTCACTAACCGACACTTCTTCGCGGCCAGTTTCATTAACTGCCGGTAACATGGCCTCTACTTCCCGCAGGCCTTTTTGAATTGCATTCTCGGTGCCGCCAACATCCTGGATCCCAATCTTGGCGACCGGCTTATCAAACGATTTCTCACGTTTTAGTAGATATCTTTCAACTTGCGCCAGATTAGTTTTTTCGCAACCAAGATCGATCAGAATCACACCGCCAACGTTTGGGTGATCGGCATAGTTTGAAAGTGTCCGCAGCATCACGTCGATGGTGGAACCATCCTGACAACCGCAGCCTTTGTTGTGAGGAATCGCAACTACGCCATCTACGTTTGGATACTTCTGTTTGTTGTAAATGGTGAATTCTGCAATCGTGGAAATCTGTTGCGCTTCATGACTCGCGCACATACTTGTCGGCACAATTAGCAGATAGTTACGGGTGCCAACGCGTCCATCAGGACGCCTGTAACCCATGAATGTGCCTCGTTCTTCGACGGAAAAATAATCTGGTGGCGGCGTATGTAGAGTTTCTGGCAAATCTCGAACGATGGGAACATCGTTAGTCATGTTGCCATGTGTGATTTGCTCACCAACATCGATACCAAGCGACGTTCCGATTGGTTGGCCAAACTGCAAGACGAATTCGCCGGCAGGGATTGCGCGGGTGGCAAAACGATGACCGGGCGGCACAGCGCCACGTACTTGAACGGTTTCGCCATGTGGCAATACGACTTCAAGATCGGCAAACGTCGCCTTCTTTACAACGGCAACATTGTCTTTTGGATCGACAATTATCGCGTACTCGCTAACCTCGGCCGTTTGTGGGATTCCAATGCTCGACATTATTTTTCCTAACTACTAGTTTTCCAAAACGTCCGCAAGAATAAGGGAACGTACATTTGGATGAAGGCGCAACCACAACCCTGGATTCGCGTCTAGTTGTGCCTGCTGCTCGGCAGGATCTGTATTGATTTCAGTGTTGAGAAGGTTGCGATAACTTTCTCGCTTTGCAGGTGCCGTAGAAGCGTCAACGATCGACTGCACAATTCGACGAGCCCCAATGATCGTTGCCGGTCCAAGTGTCAATATGTGTTTCGCGGCTCGACATTCAGCCTCATCGCCTTCGGACACAACAGTGCCGCCGGCTTTGAATTTTGTGATGTGGTGCTCAAGAATACTTTCGGAGATCGGAATCATTCCTGCAAGATCATTCACAGTCGCACCGGATCCGGGTTTGATGTACGCAAGGTGCGAAGCTCCACCAGCCTCGGGACCCAGGCCGAGAAAGAATAGATCGATTCCGCCCAGCGACTCGAGTCGCTCCACATAACCAGCTAGCTCCGACTCGAGATCTTCAGCATCAGTCTTGATTGAGTTGAAGCTGAGAACTTTCCGAAAGAAATCTTCTCCGAGTAGTCGTTCAAAATCACGGACAAAACTCAGACCGTTATCCATTCGTAGTGGCGCGAGGGCATCCTGCGTGAAGATGTGGAGCCGCTCCAACAACCAATCTTTCTTGTTGGTCTTTGCAAACTCACCCAGTTGTCGATGAAGGGCCTGCGCACCACGACCACCAAGAATAATGACAACCAAAGGACCTTCTTTCGATCTTGCCAACGACTCGATCTCGGCAAGCATGGTCCGACCAACGTCTTCTTCCGATGGCAACACTTCGTATGACAATTTTTGCGGCTCAAGACCTCGCAGGACATCCGCATCAGCAATTCGCGACAACCAGACGTTGCCACCCGCTACTCGCCTGCCGATCCTTTGTTTGATTGGTGCGGACACGATGTTCGTTCTTCAGGACTACGATGAGACAACGAAGAAAAAAGGCTTCAAAAAGCGTTAAGCCCTTCGAAACCTAACCAACCTCCCCCTGCCAGACTGGTTAGACCAATCCAAATAGTTGCTATTGACTTTACCACGCGACACCAAACAACACAAGCAAGTATTTTGTCTCAAATACCTGAATGAAATCTCACTATTCACCAAATACCGCATGTTTTTTTGAGCTTGACGCCACTCTGTGACGGATGTTACACAGTAAGCGCCTAGTTCTGAAGTGGTCTAACCTTTTAGCCGACAAACTCGACTGTGACGTCTCGGGCTCGATTCAGAAAAAAGCCTGAAGTCATAGGACTAAACTCGGTTAAGATTGGCGTTCCAAATTTACATTCTTAATCGAGCGACTTAGTGGAAACTCATGACTTATTCTGGCCTACAACTCAATGACAAAGTCGCGGTAGTAATCGGAGGAACCTCAGGAATTGGACTGGCGATCGCCAAGGGAATGGCCGATGCGGGAGCCGACGTAATTCCGACCTCCCGACGTCCCGATCAAGTAGATGCGGCTGCCAAAGAAATTGAGGCGCGAGGAAGAGGAACTCTGAGAGTCAGTTCTGACGTTTCGGATCGTGCGTCAATGCAAAATGTTCTTGATGAAGCCATCAAGGCGTTCGGCAAAGTCGATATTTTGGTAAACTCCGCAGGCCGAACCAAGCGAGCACCCACCATAGACTTTTCGGAAGACGACTGGAACAGCATCATTGATACCAACCTGACTGGAACGTTGCGCGCAGCTCAGGTTTTCGGAAGACACATGCTGGAACGTGGCTCTGGCAGCATCATCAATATCGCATCGCTTTCGACGTTTGTTGCGCTCTATGAAGTGGCTGCTTATTCAGCCAGCAAAGCGGCAGTTGCTTCACTCACGAAATCGTTGGCGATTGAGTGGGCACAACGTGGTGTACGAGTAAACGCGATCGCTCCCGGCGTGTTTCGTACTCCATTGAATGAAAAACTGCTTGATGAAACAGAACGTGGACGTGAGTTTTTGCTGAGAACTCCCATGAAACGCTTCGGCAACGTTTCTGAACTTGCAGGTGCTGCAATTTTCCTGGCGTCCGACGCCGCGAGTTTCGTGAACGGTGAAGTGCTCGCCGTTGACGGCGGCTTCCTCGCTAGTGGCGTTAACCAATAACACCCGAAAACCTTTCGTTCGTTTTTAGAAAGCGCAACCGCGCATTGGGGACTACTACTATGAGTGACGCCGTTGAAACTGGCGCTGTCCAAAAGTCAAAAGCTGACGTTTCTCCTCCTCAAAGTGCGGGTGCAACAATTGTGGGATCAACAATGGACGCGGTGAATGCGATTAACGAGCGCATCGGTAACTATCGTTGGATGATCTGCGCGATGCTCTTTTTCGCAACGACAATCAATTACATTGACCGGCAAGTCCTTGGCATTCTGGCAACCGATCAAAATTTCAAAAATGCGATTGGCTGGAATGAAGCCGAATATGGCTACGTAAACACCGCATTTCAAGGCGCCTATGCGATCGGCCTCCTCGTGGTCGGTCGTTTGATGGATCGTTTCGGTACCAGAAAAGGTTTTTCATTCGCGATTGTCTTTTGGTCCATCGCTGCCATGGGCCATGCGCTCGCACGGTATGCTTTCGGTTTTGGAACTGCGCGTTTCTTTCTTGGCCTGGGTGAAGCGGGAAACTTTCCCGCCTCGATAAAAACCGTTGCAGAATGGTTTCCTAAAAAGGAAAGAGCACTTGCGACTGGAATTTTTAATAGCGGCTCTAATGTTGGTGCTATTGCCGCTCCGCTCGTTGTTCCTTACATCGCCGTGAATTACGGCTGGCAATGGGCATTTATTATTACCGGTACGATCGGATTCATCTGGTTGATCTTCTGGTTGCTGATTTATCGACGGCCGGAAGAACATCCAAAAGTTCAAAAGGCTGAACTCGCTCACATCCAATCTGACCCACCAGAACCAAGCACCAAGATTCCGTGGGGCCGGCTGATACCGCTCCGGCAAACCTGGGCCTTTGCGATTGGGAAGTTTTTGACTGATCCAATTTGGTGGGTCTATCTCTTTTGGCTACCAAAGTTTCTAAATACAAACTACAAATTGAACATTACTCAAATCGGTCTGCCGTTAGTGGTGATCTATCTTGTTGCCGACATTGGCTCGATCGGCGGCGGCTATTTGTCATCAACTTTGATCAAGCGTGGCTGGTCCGTAAACAAGGCACGAAAGCTAGCTATGTTGATCTGTGCGGTGTCGGTAGTTCCCATTGTGTTTGCGGCAAAGGCGTCGAATCTCTGGGTCGCAGTTGGATTGGTTTCACTTGCCGCTGCGGCGCATCAGGGATGGAGTGCGAATATCTTTACGATGACTTCCGACATGTTCCCGCGTAGAGCGGTTGGCTCTGTAGTTGGAATTGGAGGAATGGCCGGATCGGTTGGTGGCATGTTAATAGCTACCACCGTTGGTCTAATCCTGCAATACACCGGTTCCTATTTCCCCATTTTCATTATGGCGGGTAGCGCGTACCTGGTAGCACTGGTCATTATTCATTTGCTGGTTCCTACCCTCGAGCCCGCAAAGATAGATAGTTGAGCCAATTGATACGCAATGTCGAAAACCCTTGCAATCAAGAGTAAGGAAGAGTGCCGCTGGGATATCGTCAGCCTTGGCGAGGTGATGTTGCGTCTCGATCCAGGCGAAGGACGTGTCCACACCACACGCAGTTTCGAGGTTTGGGAAGGTGGCGGTGAATACAATGTCGCGCGCGGTTTGAAGCGTTGTTTCGGACTTGAAGCTGCTGTTGTGACAGCGCTGGCGGATAATGCCGTTGGACGCCTGGTCCAGGATCTGATCTACCAGGGTGGCGTGGATCAAACACATCTAAAGTGGATGAAGTATGACGGTGTCGGACGAACTGTTCGGAACGGACTGAATTTCACTGAACGGGGATTCGGAGTACGCGCTGCGGCAGGTTGCTCTGACAGGGGACACACCGCGATTTCACAGTTACAGCCGGGCGAAATAGATTGGGAACAAATCTTCGGCAAAGAAGGTGCGCGTTGGTTTCATACTGGCGGCATTTTTTGCGCATTATCGGAATCGACTCCGGCTGTAGCGCGCGAGGCAATGCAAGCTGCACAGAAATACGGAACCATCGTTTCATACGATCTTAATTATCGCGACTCGCTCTGGAAATCTATTGGTGGACAACAGAAGGCGATTTCGGTTAATCGTGAAATAGCACCATTCGTCGATGTAATGATCGGCAACGAAGAGGACTTCACGGCCGCGCTGGGTTTTGAGGTCGAGGGGATGGACGAACATCACTCCAAACTCGACGTTCAAAACTTTCGGAAAATGATTGAACGCGCGACTGGCGATTTTCCAAACTTCAAAGTGGTTGCCACAACATTACGCAACGCTAAGACAGCAACTCTTAACGATTGGGGCGCGGTGTGTTTTTCGGAAGGTGAACTCTTTCAGGCTCCTGTTCGAGAGAACCTGGAGATATTCGATCGCGTTGGTGGTGGCGACTCGTTTGCTTCAGGTTTGATCTATGGATTTCTAACCGATCATGGTGCGCAGTGGGCTGTAGAGTGCGGCGCTGCACACGGCGCTCTAGCCATGACCACCCCTGGCGACACAACGATGGCGACACTTGCAGAGGTTGAAAGGGTGATGAAAGGCGGCACCGCGAGAGTAGCAAGATAGTCGTGTCCGATACGCAATTCCCATGACCAAATCAGAAGTCATTCAAAAGATCAAAGAAATCGGTTTGGTGCCGGTTGTCAGGGCCACCTCAGCGGACGAGGCCATGCGCGCAATTGATGCAATCCGTGAAGGCGGTGTTTCGGTACTTGAGATCACCATGACCGTTCCCGGCGCTGTGGGAGTTATCGAGCAAGTTGCCAAAACTTATGGTAATGATGCCCTGGTGGGAGCTGGCACCGTGCTAGATCCTGAAACCGCTCGTGTTTGCATACTTAATGGCGCACAGTTTGTAGTTAGTCCCGCTCTCAACATTGAGACGATCGAATGTTGCAGACGGTATGGTGTTGTAGTGATGCCTGGAGCATTAACACCAACTGAAGTTGTACAGGCCTGGACTGCGGGTGCTGATTTTGTGAAGGTCTTTCCCGCCGGGGCCTTAGGTGGCGCGAGTTATCTCAAGGCGTTGAAGGCACCCCTTCCACAAATTGACCTAGTTCCTACCGGCGGTGTCTCACTTAAGACGGCTGCTGACTTTATTAAGGCGGGCGCAAGTGCGCTTGGCGTTGGTGCAGATCTTGTCGACATTAAAGCCATAAAAGATGGACAAGCTAACGTGATCACCGAACGAGCTAAACAGTACGTCGAGATCGTTCGCGAAGCCCGCTCAAATCTGTGAACCTACAGTTGGTCAAGAATTAACACTAAAACACAAAGACGCTAAGACACGATTTGCGTAAATAATTTGTGTCTTAGTGTCTTTGTGACTTAGTGGTTATGATTCTTTCGAAACGCCGTTGAATTTAATCAAGGCTCAAACCGAAACCAATCAAAGTCAGCAAATCCCTGTTCTTGTGATTGGGTAAGACTGACTGCAAACAGACCAACTTTCGCGCCGATCCATCTTCCTTCACGAGCTTTGAAAGAATCACCGACTTCGTTGAAAGTAATGCCATCTTTACTATAGCTAAACCGGCATACAGCATCTGGCCCAACTGCAATTCGCAAATAGATCTCGCCATCTTTCAAATCAAGCCCAGCCTCAGCCGTCTCTTGATTGTCTTTTGGAGCATCAAGACAAACTGTTCGCTCCAGCCTGAACCCGTCATCAGTCTTTAAGACAGCAAGATAGGAATAGTCCATCCCCATCATTACC
>JBKPQV010000401.1:0-3671 GCA_046734235.1 Acidobacteriota bacterium | reverse complement strand
AGCGGCTGGAAACAAACTGCTTATTTGCGGTAATGGGGGAAGTGCGGCCGATGCGCAGCATATTGCGGCTGAACTAATTGGTCGTTACGAAAAAGTACGACGTTCGTTTCCGGCAATCGCGTTGACCACTGACACATCCGCCTTAACAGCCGTAAGCAATGACTTTGGCTTTGAAGATGTATTCGTAAGACAGGTCGTTGGACTGGCGAGACCAAACGACTTGCTTCTGGCGATAAGTACCAGCGGAAAATCACCGAATGTTTTGAAGGCGGCGGTGAAAGCCCGAGAAATGGGCTGCCGGACGATTGCTTTGACCGGCGCCGGCGCTGAACCGCTGGCTTCCTCCTGTGATTTGGCCGTTGTCGTACCTTCACAACGGACAGCAAGAGTTCAAGAGGCTCATATCACCATCGGACACATATGGTGTGAGATGGTGGACGAAGTTCTTGGTTAGAGGTTTGGGCCGTACGCACTAAATATTGTGTGTTTACTACCTTGACACGTACTGCTTGTGCCTTTAGTCTGTCTTCACTCAATTCGACTGGCTTCTCAATGCGGCATCGCCCAGATTGCTTTACTTGCCCAGCCGCATGGAACGTAGTGCTCGTGCAAGATCGTTTCTTGTTTCTATTATTAATTGTTTGCGTGCGGAATAGTTTCTAAGTTTCGATTCTAAATCCCGACTTGCGTCCCTCCGCAAACGTTCGAACTGAGATATTGATGCCTGACTCGATACACCCTAGCGGCGCATTGGCAGACTCAAAAACCTACCCTTTAGGCGAGAACAGCGAACACGCAACAGCACTCGTTGCTCTCAGTCATACGCCCGTCGAACAACTCCTATACTCGGCCATGTTGTCTGGCCGTAAAGAAATCACTTTTACAGCGCGATCATTGATGGGCCTGACCGGTATTCGCAGTTTGAGTACGGTTCGGAGGGGCCTTGAGGGACTCCTGGTAAAACTAAGTATTAGCAAGAACGGACGTAAAAATGGTTACGTGAAGCGGGACCAGGCTCATGTTTATATCGCGTACACACCAACTGAAGTGGTCGCGCGTCGAAAGGCGGCGGGAAGCATCGCATTGAATGGTCATGTGAACCTTGGTCCACAAGGAAACGGCAATGGTTCCTTCGCGAAAGCGCTTGCCAAGGTGGCGGCGAATCCGATGTTGAGCCGGCGTGAGGCGCAAGTGACGCTTTGTTGTGTTGAAGGTCTGACAAACGCGGAAATCGGTAAGCGTTTGGAAGTAAGCGAGCAGACAGTGAAGTTTCATCTCCGGCATGTATTCATCAAATTTGGTGTAAAGCGCAGGGCAGAATTGATTTCTAAGCTCTTGATGTAGACGCAGATCGCCTGGAGATTTGCGTTCTTGAAAATTTGACGCTGCCTCGCATTAGAGGCTTCCCCACTGGGTAACCGTGTGTAGCCGCTTTCTGGATTTGCGGAAGAACATGCAAGGGTAGAGGTGTGTTTAATGACCAAGAATATACAGCACGAAAAGGTTTCAACAAAGAACGCAGCCAAAAAGAAGAAGCGCAAGAAGAAGACAGCGCTGATAATTTGCCGCGACAGAAAGCAGTTTTGGACCACACAAACACAGTTTTGGCAGTGGGTGAGGGAAGGCGTCGTGCTGAAAACAGGTGATCGTCCTTTGACGGGATTGTTTAAGCGGGAACACGAAGAGTTGTTAGTACTGCTGAGTAATACCGTATTGAATTTGGCTCATCCCAATCATATGCGCGAAGCATTGTTGTCGCGCCGCATTGGTATATCAGGCAAGTGATCGACGTATTCAGGAGTAAGTAATGATTCAACGCAAGTCGTTCGTAGGACTTTCCTTTGCGCTGCTCCTCATGGTGCTGCCTGTGGGAGCCCAGCAACCAACAGCTGCGGTTACCCCCTCACAGTCAGTCATTCAACCAAATCCAGGGACAGAAGATGATCGCTACCGCATTGGCCCCGGCGATGTGCTGGACATTCGCGTTTACAATCGGCCAAACCTGTCACGCGAAGGAGTCAGGGTCGAAGGCAATGGAATGTTCCGCATGCCTTTGATCGAAACTGAGATTCAAGCGGCCTGTAAAACGGAGGGGGAGATAGCGAAAGAACTCTCTACTCTCTATTCGAAGTTCTATCGCAATCTTCAGGTCGACGTCTTCATCAAGGAGTATCACTCAAAACAGGTCGCAATCATCGGCTCGGTTAATGAACAGAGCCGCTTCGAACTTCAACGACGTGTCCGGCTCCTCGAGTTACTTACCTATGCGCGTGGCCCCTCGTCGAAAGCGGGCCAGACGATAAACATAGTGCACTCGACCGCTCCGTCACTTTGTCGAGTAAATAACAATGACGAGATCGCCGCATTCTCAAGCTACAAACTCAGCGACACAATGATCGGTGATCCAAAAGCAAATCCATATTTGGAATCAGGTGACATTGTCACTGTCCCCGAGGCTGATCAAATCTATGTGGTTGGCAATGTTTACACACCGTTGACGATTCCTTTGAAAGAGCCAATCACTTTGTCGCGCGCGATTGCGATGGCCGGTGGTACGAAGCAAGACACCAAGAAGGACAAGATTCGAATTGTTCGTCAAGAACCAGGCAGTCTGGCAAAGAAGGAAATGATCGTCGACTTGTCTGCGATTGAGAAGAAACAAGCTGAAGACGTTGCTTTGGCACCGAACGACATTATTGATGTGCCACTTTCGACAGGGAAGAGCTTGTTGCGAGGACTTGTAATGGGTGGCGCTCAAAGCGTCACGCAACTACCTATTCGTGTCATACCTTAGTCCTTATTACGAGAATCATATGAAGCCGAGTCAAGAAATAGTGAAACGAGAAGCTGATCCAACAGCACTCGATCGACCCTTTAATCGCGTCCCTCTTAACTACAACTATGGTGTCGACCCTAACGCCGAAAACGAAGTGCACCTGCTCGACTACTGGCGGGCAATTCGTAAGCGTCTGTGGTTGATCATCAGCATCGTCTTATTAATCACTATGCTGACTGTTGTCTACGTCTCTCGCAAGCCGGATATCTTTGAAGCCAAGGCGCGCGTGCAGGTGAATCTCGAAGACAATAATCAGAACCTGGTTGGCGGGCAGAATGTTGTCTATAGCGCTACGGATGACCCCGTCTACTTCAACACTCAACTTCAAATACTTGTGAGCAGCGGCTTAATCCGTCGGGTTGTACGTACACTCGACCTCGAACACAATCCGGACTTCCTGAAAGCAAATGCGTCTCAGAAACGGTCGACGTGGCAATCTGTCTTACAAACGTTGGGAGTGCGTAAAGATCCAGTAGTTTACGCGAAGAATACCGATCAGTTACCACTCACAACAGCTGTGGCGGATGCTTCAGCTAAAGAAGATCTCAACGAAGCTAAGCGCCTGGCTCCATTCGTTAGCGAAATCCTAATCGGACTCGACGTCGAACCCGTTAAAGAGAATCGTGGTTTCTATAAAGAAACTCGTTTGATCGATATCATTTTCCAGCACACCGATCCACAGGTTGCCGCCAAAGTAGTGAACGCCATAGCTGAAACCTACAGTTATTCGAATCTGGAAAAGAAGACGGAAACCAATAGCAGTGCAGGCGATTTTCTTCAGAAACGCATTGCAGAGATCCAGGAGAATATTCGCACGTCGGAAGAGCGCCTCGTC
>JBKPQV010000400.1:0-3299 GCA_046734235.1 Acidobacteriota bacterium | reverse complement strand
GGCGGCGGCGCCGCAATGCAGTGTGCGATCCGGCATCCGGAAAAAGTGCGTAAGGTCGTCATCATTTCTTTCGCCTTTCGCACCGACGGTTGGGTCAAGGAAAAGAACGACGCAATGCCCAAGATCACCGCGGAAGCTTTCAAAGGGTCGCCCGTCGAAACCGAGTATAAGAAACTAAGCCCGACACCCGATAAATTCCCGGATTTCGTCAAACACCTCATCACGATGGCTTCGAAACCGTACGATTTCGGCGCCGACAAATTCAAGGCCACCAAAGCGCCAATGTTCTTCATCGATGGCGACGCTGACGGCGTGCGGTTGGATCACATCGCCGAAATGGTCCGTTTAAAAGGCGGCGAACTTTCCGGTGACCTGGGGCCACGCTCGGCGTCGAGGTTGGCCATCTTGCCCGACACGAACCACGTCATGCTGATGTTCAGTGGGCAGACGATCGTCCCGATGATCAACGACTTTCTCGATGCCAAGCACCAGAAGCAGTAAGTGAACGGCAATGGCTTTGCGAACTTGAAGGGTTGTCCAGGGTTCGACTCGCGGACTTACAAGACTACGACTACAACATAATATGTATTATCAGACGCGGACGATATTTCGCAGGAAATCGCGGTTTTTAACTAAAAGCTAACCTGTTTCCCTGCTTTGAGCGCTTTTAGCGTGTGCTTAAGGTGATTAAGTGCTTAGGTATTGGTGGACGCCTTGCGCGGCTTTCCGACCGTCGGCGATAGCCCAGACGATTAGTGACTGACCGCGTTCAATATCACCGGCGGCGAAGATGCCGGGCTCCGAGGTCATCTTGTTGTCGTCGACAAGGATGGCACTCCTCGGATTTAGTTGGACGCCGAGATCGGATATTAGGCCTGCGGCAGGCGGCCCGAGGAATCCCATGGCTATGAGTACTAGCTGGGCCGGCCAGGTTCGGCTCGTGTCAGGAACCTCAGTCATCGCCATCGAGCCGTCAACGGTTTTCTTCCACTGAATCTGGTCAGTAGTAAGCCCTTGTACATTGCCTTCTGCGTCTGCGAGAAAGCTCCTTGTCTTTATGGCGTAACTCCGAGGGTCAGATCCATAAGCCGCAATCGCCTCTTCCTGACCGTAATCTACCCGGTGAATTCTGGGCCATTGAGGCCAGGGGTTCGACGGAAGCCTTTCTGTTCCAGGTTCAGGAAGGATTTCGAATTGAACCAGGCTCCGACAGCCTTGCCGAAGTGCTGTGCCTACGCAGTCCGTTCCAGTGTCGCCGCCACCAATTACGACAACATCTTTATCAGCTGCCGAAATATACTTTCCATCCACATGATTGCTATCTAGCAGACTCTTGGTATTTGAGTGGAGAAAGTCCATAGCGAAGTGAATTCCCTTCAGTTCCCGACCTTCTATATTCAAATCCCGAGGTTTTGAGGCTCCGCCGCACAGTACAACTGCATCAAAATCCGCTACAAGATCCTTAGCCGGATAATCGATACCTACATCCATGCACCTGACGAATTGAATACCTTCCTCAGCCAACAGGTCTACTCGCCGCTGCACGAGGCTTTTATCAAGCTTCATGTTGGGTATCCCGTACATTAGCAGTCCGCCGATGCGATCCGACTTCTCAAAGACCGTCACAAGATGACCCAGCTTATTGAGTTCGGCTCCGCAAGCCAGACCTGCCGGTCCAGACCCGACAACTGCGACCCTTTTACCGGACCGAAACAGCGGTGGCTCAGGAACAATCCAGCCTTCTTCAAAACCGCGATCAACAATTGCGCATTCAATGCTTTTGATAGTCACCGGCTCATCTTCAATTCCGAGGACACACGACCCTTCACAAGGCGCTGGACAAACTCGACCGGTGAACTCAGGAAAGTTGTTGGTCTTATGCAACAGGTCGAGTGCGCCCCGCCAATCCCCTGTAAATACCAAATGGTTCCAGTCAGGTATCAGATTATTCAGCGGACAACCGGAAGCAGCCCCACCTAGCAGCATTCCCGTATGACAGAACGGCACCCCACAGTCCATACAACGGCCACCCTGCTCCTGTAGAGTCGACTCTCCCAGGTGACCGTGAAATTCACTCCAGTCGTTCACACGTTGAGCCGGCGCTCGCAATATCGGCAGCGCTCGTTCGTATTCCATGAACCCAGTAGGTTTGCCCATTAGTTCCCCGCTGCGCGCACCGTTTCCTGCGCGTTTGCCTCGAAAGAAGTTACTCCAACCCGTGCCTCGTTTAGGTTGCCTGCTTCGAGAACGCGTCGGTAATCGTTTGGCATGACACGGACGATCGACGTGGCATACTCGTCCCACCCTTCCAGAATTTCAGCGCCGCGTTTACTCCCAGTGAAGGTCACATGCTGGAAAATAAGATCCTTTACGAACTCAATCTCCGCCGGTTCTTCCAGTGACATTAAGCTGACCATTTCACAATTACACCGTTTCTCGGCCAGCACTTCATCAAATAGATAAGCGATTCCACCTGACATTCCCGCGGCAAAGTTTTTACCAAACGACCCAAGCACAACCACTCGTCCACCAGTCATGTATTCGCAACCGTGATCGCCAACTGCTTCAACAACTACTATCGCCCCACTGTTTCGAACACAGAACCGTTCTCCTGCAATTCCATTTATGTAGGCTTCACCACTCGTCGCTCCGTAAAGTGCGACATTACCTGCGATCACATTGTCTTCGGATCTAAATGACGAAGCTGCAGGTGGGACAATGATCAGTTTACCTCCGGAAAGACCTTTGCCCAGATAGTCGTTTGTGTCTCCCTCGAGTCGAAGTGTCAGACCTCGAGGGATAAAGGCTCCGAAGCTTTGCCCTGCGGAACCGGAGAAAGTGAGTTGAATTGTGTCAGTTGGGAGTCCGTCCGCACCGTAACGTCGAGTTATTTCGCTTCCCAGTCGCGTTCCTACAGCACGGTTAGTATTTCGAATCTTAAGATTAGCTGTGACGGGTAATCCCTGACTCAATGCCGGCTCACATAGTGGAAGCAGAACTCGATCATCGAGCGATACCCTGACGGTCTTACCTGTGCTGTTCGTAGTTTGTGAGACCTCAGGTTTGAATAGTAGTTGGGATAAATCTATGCCCCTGACTTTCCAGTGACTTGAGTCGCTGGCTCGAAGACATTCAGGGCTTCCAACCATCTCCTCGATTGTGCGGAAGCCTAGCTCCGCCATGAGTTCGCGCACTTCCTGAGCGACAAACTTCATGAAGTTCACCGCGTGCTCGGGATCTCCCCTGAAGCGTTCTCGTAACTTCGGGTCCTGTGTCGCGATTCCAACCGGGCATGTATT
>JBKPQV010000399.1:0-10259 GCA_046734235.1 Acidobacteriota bacterium | reverse complement strand
CGAGAGATCGAATGCGCGATTCTTGGTAATGACGAGCCTAAAGCAAGTCTTCCCGGCGAGTACGTTATTTATGAAGAGGCGGCCCGGTTTCTTGACTATACCGAGAAGTACTCAAACACCGGACGCGTGAGTTTCGTAGTTCCCGCACCACTATCGAAACAGCTAACAACGCGGATTCAGCGCATGGCGATCCAGGCATTTCAAGCCGTCGATGGCGCTGGCCTGGCTCGAGTTGATTTCTTCCTCAGTCGAGAGAGCGGGGAATTGGTTGTGAACGAACTGAACACGATGCCTGGCCTAACTGAGGTGTCGGGCTATCCAAAGATGTGGGAAGCCTCAGGGCTTAGCTTTAGGAAATTATTGGAGCAGTTAATAGCGTTGGCCTTCGAACGACATCAAGAGAAAGCTTTAACGAAAACAAGTCGTTAAAGTGATGCTTTAGCGTTTTGGGGCCCGATAACCTTTTCGAGTTCGAATTGTCAGATCCTCACGATCTACTTTAACTTCCAGCGCTTTCCACTTTCCGTCCCTGGCATTAGTCGGTGGGCGATAGGAAATAGTGTACTGATGACCCAACTCATTGGCGATTCCGGTAAACGCGTCTCTTAACGCCTGCCCACCAGGTGTTGAAACAAATCGTCCACCGGTTTTTTCTGCAAATTGCTTTAACGAAGCTGCGCTCTGTCGATTTGCGTAGCCGGGCGTGTCTAAGGCCGACATATCAACTGCAAAGATACTTGCCCCCACGGCCAGTGCGCTCTCGACAGCCTTATTTCCGCTTGCCTTGCTGTGCGTGTCCATCCCGTCTGACAAAATCACAATGGCTCTTCTAGTTTCCGGACGATCCGCAAGAACTTTAGAGGCCTCGACAATTGCATCGTTCAAGGTAGTCATACCTTTAGCGCGAATCGCATATGCAACCGGAGCAAGATCTCGCCCTCCTGAGAATTCCTGCACTCGCTCAACTGTCGAATCGAATCGATAGACAGCAGCGACATCTTCTTCGCGGAGACCATCCAGGAAGCGAATCGCACCAGATCGAGCCAACATGAAACGACTCTCCATGCTGCCGGAACTATCAAGCAATACAACTGCGGCGTAAGGCGATTCCTGGAACCCAAAACTGACAATCGAGCTTGGCGGGACTTCAGTGCCTTCTTCAAAGACTTTAAAGTTTTTCGCCTTGAGGCCCTTCACGTATTGACCCTCTTTGTCTGTTACGCTCACGTTGAGTACAACAAGATCGGTGTTGGTTTTGATGACGTCATCATCATCCTGGGCACAGACTGAAAAACTGGAGTAAGCGAAAAGGGAAACAACAAAGAAAAGAAATGGTAGTCGTTTACGAAAGCAGTTAAGGAGGCTCATGCAGTGAATCGATTAGCGGAGAAAGCCGCGCAGTATTTTAACTAGTTGAAGTAAAACATTAGCGCGATCAATTACAGATGCCGAAACAACTTGACGGGGAGTTTTTTGTACGTCTTTGGACAAGAGGTCTGCGTTGTCCGCGATTTGATCTATGATCGAAGGTAGATCCGATGGAACGTTTGAGATTTGAACGTCGTCATCTTCACCGCCGGCTTCACCACGTATCTTCTTTGTAAGCTTCTCAAGTCGATCAACTCGCTTCGCGTCTTCGGGGGCCAATTTCGATTTCGTCTTAACAACCTCTTTAAGGCCCTGGCCGATCTCAGAAATTTCACGAGCTCTATTGAGATTTTCCTGATGTTCTTTTTCGGCTAGTTTTATTAGACGCTTAGCACGGAGTTCCTCTTCGAAGGTGGTGAGAGGCGAGCCGTCGTCACTCCTAGATCCTTTTTCGGCAGATATGTCCTGCGGTCGCGGGCCCGGTGGTTTTGGTGGAACCGCTTGCGCGACTACGGACACAGACAACACCAGTAAAATAATCGCATAGCAACAAAGGAATCTTGTTAGCCTATACATTGTCGCTGCTGTGGCAGTTCTTACGGACTCACACACGAAGCATTGTGAAAGTGATGCTTGAGCGTTCTCGAAGGCTGCCTCTCTTCTTCTCCTATCACATTAACTCTCGGCGCGCCGACCTCTCACAAATCACTTCAATAAACTAAGGCACACGTGTTGGGTTGTCGGGCGTATTGATGAACTCACCGGGCTTGCCTGGTTTCTTCACAATGACGGTTCGCGGCTCAAGTCGTTCGGGTGGTCGTTGCTTACCCGGCGAAGTCGTAAATGCAATCAGCTTCGATTCAGGATCTGCGCGGAGGCCGACTAATGTAATTGAGCCATAGTCAGAAGCAGCAAGTTTTAGACTGTAAGCGCCTTCCTGTTGTGGCTGAAGTTTTTGAGGCTCAACTGGAATTAGCTTTTCTTCAGAGCCTCCGTCTTTGCGTCGATGTAGCTGGAGAGCCACGGTTAATCCATTTAATTCACCTTCAGAAGTGTTCTTAACAACGCCTCCGATTGTCGTGACTCCTTTTTCGAGTAGCGGTTGGTCCACCAGAATGTGGGCTACAGGTGGTCCCTTAGGGCCATTGTCCGTTACCGCTGGAGGCGTTTGATTCGCGAGAACCTGTTGCGCATGGAATTTTCTAAAGTAAGCGTAGCCTACCAATAGTACGGCGCTTATTGCCACCGCGCACACAACTCCGAGGAGCATTCTCCTCGTCGTCTCTTTCTCTCGTTGAATTGCTTCTTCGGGATGGAATGGATCGTTGATCATGTAATGCTTTAAGTGAACCCTCTTGTTAGTTAATCTAATTTCTGAGCTGATACTTGCAGCCTACGGCGTTGGAGTGCGTCCTGGAGCCGGGGCACCTGTTACTGTGTTTACCAACTCGTTCAGAAACTCATCTTCTGCCAGCCCTGTACTTTTCAATGTGGTCCACTCAGCGCCAGTCGCGCCATCTGTTCGACCTTCAACCTTTGCGTTAACTGAAACGTTGGCAGTGTTACCGTCTATCGGTTGAACTTCGACCGTTAGCGTGTAGCGTCCGCGTGTCCATCCTCGTGATGCGGAAATAGGAGCGTCAGCATATCTACTGATCTCGGCTTGTGAGACCACTGCTCCCTTGATGAAGGTGTATGGCTGGCTCACGATAATCCCATCTGCTGGCTTGGAAGCGGCGTCATCGACCACCAGTTTTCTCGCGCGCATCAGATCTTGAATTGCCGTGATCAGTACGTCACGCCGTGCTGTAATTCGATACGGGTTGTCTAAGAGCACCACGGGTGCTGTTTGGCCACCGCCAAAATCGATTCCTCGACCACTTCCTGTGTCAGTCTTAGAGCCATTGTTGCCGGCGGTCCGGCTTGCCCCTGTATCTCGAACTCTTTCGTTCTGCTTGTCGACACCCTTAGCGGCTTGACCTAATGCTGAGCCGCCAAGAATCACCAAAACAATGATTGCAACAGTAGTCTTTAACATGATTTTGCACCTTGCCTTGAAGAACCAGAAACGTTCGGGGCTTGTCCGTTTTGAGAATAGATTAACGTCGAATCAATTACAAGCAACAAGTCTAAAGCTTCTACTGAGCGGTAGAACCGCCATTTTGTTTCTTCTTCGCTTGTTCCAGATCCCGTTCTCGCTCCCACTTTCGCAGTGCAGCAACGCCCCTTTCAAAGTCTCCGCCATTGCTATAAAAGTTGTGAGCACCATCGTCTCGATCCGGATTGCGAACGTAGTACAAATAATCAGATGTCGCTGGGTTGATTGCGGCTGCCAGAGAGCTTTCACCGGGTGAGGCAACTGGTCCTGGCGGAAGTCCCGCATAAATGCGAGTGTTATACGGTGACCTGCGCTCGATATCGCTCTTGTAGACCTTTCCGTCGTAACGCCATCTTCCTTCAAGCTTTGATGCATAAATGACTGCCGAGTCGACAGCCAAAGGAATATTTTTCTGAAGTCGATTGTAGATAACAGATGCCACCAACGGTCTTTCACTTGAAAGTTTAGCTTCAGTTTCAATAATCGACGCCACAGTTACAATTTGACGGGGCGACATCCGCAGACTCGCCGCGCGAGCCGTCCAGTCCGGCTTCCAGACAGCGCGAAAGCGCTTGACCATTGTCTCTACTAATTCAGCTGCTGTCGTCTCAGGTGCGAATTCGTAGGTGTCTGGATAGAGGTAGCCTTCAAGATTGGTAGCCGTAGAATCCAAATCATGAATCAGGCTAATGTTATTCATTAACTCTAACGCTTGAGCTTCTTTATCGAGATGAAATTGCGGAACCGCCATCATTGCTTTCGCGATGTCCCAGCGTGTCCATCCCTCGATGATGGTTATGCGGTTCAGGTGTCGCTGACCTTGCTGAAGTTTTGCCAGGACCATCAGCGGGGAAATTGGCGACGGAAAGTCGTATTCACCGGCTTTTAGTGTGGAACCTGCGCCGCTGGCTTTTAGATAAAGCTTGAAGGGCCACTCGTGCTTAATTATTCCCTCAGTTGCGAGTTTCTTGACGATTGAGGCTGGTGACGAGCCTTTTGGTATCTCGATATATTGTCCCTGTTTGCTATGCGCGACTGGCTTATGCAGATCGCTGTAGACCCAACTCGCGAGGCCACCACTTGCGAGGAGGCCCACCACAATAATCAATAGGAGAATTCGTTTCATGTTTTTGCGGCTAATTTTGAGTTTTGACTAGTCAGCCTTATCTACGATTTGACGAGGTTCCGAGCTATTCAGAAAGTCCCTCAAAATCAGAACAGCTGATTCGCCATCGATTAGGCCAGGGAGCTCATTTTCCTTGTAGCCGTTTTCCAGCAGTGTTTGACGAGCCTCAAATGAAGTTAGTCTCTCATCCTGAAGAAAGACCGGAACGTTCAAAGATTTGGAAAAGTTCTGTGCGAGTCGAGATACCCCCTCGGCTGCAGTTCCAATGCTTCCATCTAATCGTAACGGCAAACCTATTACCAGCATCTGGGCGTCAAAGGATTCGATCAGGGTTTTTACATCGCTGAGCAGTCGTTTCCAGTTTGAGCGCGTTAAGGGCTCAAGCCGCTTTATTGTTATGCGGCGTTCATCCGAAACAGCGGCTCCGACCAGTTTTTCACCCAGATCCAGTGCCAGAACAGGCCCGTGGGGAGCCGCTTTATGTTTTCCCTGATTCATCGAGGTGATCGGTTGGAAGTCAGTGTGTTGATGCTAAAAGCTGTTCAAAAAGCGTGCTTGCGCCTCCTAAATGCGACCTGTATCATACGCAAACTCGCAACCTGTGCGATGTTTGGCGCTTCTGTTCTAACGTAATTCAAGAGGTAACTAAATGTCATTTCGTACCAAATTCATTCTGATCCTGATCTCCGCAACTCTGACCTTGTATACAGTTGTTGGCGGTTGGATCTCTACTCGAGCTCAACAACCAGCGAATGACCCGAATGCTCAGCTGCGTATTTTTGAAAGCGTTCTGCAGCACATTCAGAACGATTACGTAGATGAACCGAACATGGATAAGGTTCGAGCAGGTGCGTTGCGAGGCCTTGCGTATGGTCTCGATCCATACTCGACCTACTTAACCCCTGAGCAAGTGCGCGAGTATAACCAAAACAGCAAGGATAATCAGGTTGGGATTGGTGCCGAACTTTCACAAGTTGCTTCTTACCTCTACGTCATTGCACCAATGAAAGGCTCGCCGGCGGATCAGTCTGGCATCCGTGCGGGCGACATAATCGAGTACATCGATGGCAAAGCTACTCGGGATATCTCGTTGTATGACGCAAAGGGATTACTTAACGGAGCTGCCGGCAGTGAAGTAAAGCTTCGAGTTCTTCGCGCTAACTCCAGTCCACTTACAGTGAGCGTGAAGCGAGGTGCCTTCCGGGCGCCTTCGGCAGAAGCTCGAATGGAGGCTGGTCGAGTAGGAATTCTCCGGATTAATAGTTTTGCCGATGGCGAGGCTGCTGATGTTCGGGCAAGAATTCAAGATCTCACAAAGCAAGGCGCTCAGAAAATCGTCATTGATATGCGCGACACAGCAGGTGGCTCGTTAACCGAAGCTGTTGCAGTTGCAAACTTCTTCATCAAGGACGGTGTTTTAGCTCAAACCGTCGGTAGAGAAGGGAAAGCCCTCAAGTCGTTTCCAGCGGATCCAAAGGCCGTTCTGTTCTCAGGTCCCGTTGTCGCTTTAATCGATACTGGTACTGCTGGTGCAGCCGAAGTCGTAGCATCTGCGATTCTGGAGCGAAATCGAGGTCAGGTAGTTGGAGAAAAAAGTTTTGGCTCCGGTGCTGAACAGCAATTGTTTACGCTTCGTGGGGGAGACGGATTGTTGTTGACGACTGTCAAATGGGCGGCTTCAAGTGGAAAGACTTTCCTTGGGGAGGACCGTGCTCATAGTGGGGTCTCTCCTTCAGTAGAAGTTAAAGGTCAGGAAGTAGCTGACAGCGTAGATCCGGATGACTTAACTGGCAACGATGATGATGCTGTTGCCAAGCCGGATCAAGACAAGCGCGAAGCGCCAGCGGCTCAACCTGCTAAACCGCCTACAGAAGACGTGCAGCTGAAGAAGGCTTTGGAACTCCTTAAGGATAAACCGGCACTTCCAAAGGCTGCTTAATCCCAATTCCATTTTGTTAAAACGAAGAGGCCGGGAAGATTTAGATCTTCCTGGCTTTTCTGTCTGCATCCTGGCTTTGAACAAAAGTCAGATACCACCTGCTTTTAGCAGGGTGGAGTCTCACTTTTTCGCTAGAACTGACTTCAACGTAATCCGAAGATACCACCTGCTTTAGCAGCGTGGAGTCTCAGTTTCTCGCTAGAACTGACTTCAACGTAATCCGAAGATACCACCTGCTTTAGCAGCGTGGAGCTTCAACTTCTCGCTACTTCCTCGCGGGTCATTGGTGTTAGCGAGAAACTGAAGTTCCACCCTGCTGAACCAAGTGGTATCTCACCTTTCGCTCGGAAGCGTACCTTAGCGAGAAACTGAAACTCCACGCTGCTAAAGCAGGTGGTATCTTCGGATTACTTTGGAGGCGGTTCGAGCGAAAAGTTGAGGCTCCACCCTGCTTTAGCAGGTGGTATCTGACTATTAACAACAGGAAATTCGCTCCTACGTTCTAACCGTAGCCTGTTAATCGATACCGCATTTCGTGTCCCAGCCCAAATCGGTACTTCATATCGGGTATTTGCAATAACTCTGAAAACGTACAGATGAATTCGCATTAGCTTGCAAATTTCTTGCATCTGACTCTTTTTACCCAAAAACTGCTAGGCTTTTGCTGAAAACCAATCGTCTACTCCATTCCTGACCCGAACGGAATACCTTTTGCAAATTCTTTGGCCGGTTGGGAGAACTTAGATCTTTTAGCAAGGGAGACGCAGACAGATGATTTTCACTAACAAACTTTTACCAGTGGCCTTGATTGCCGCATTGATCGGCGGTTCAGTGGGCGCCCTGGTGATGCATAAGAGTCAGCCTGCTGCTGCTGAAACGGCTCAAACTGCAACTACGACACCGGCGACAACTCAGCCAACTGACAATGAAATGGTTCCGGCAGAGTTCAATTCGTCAGGTGAGCAGACGGCCTACAAGACAGGCTTTGCAGATGGTTATAACGCAGCCTTGACGTCGTCAACCGGAACCACCGTTCAGGGTACGCGCGGGCCAACGAGAAGTCGCGTTGTCTATCGGAATGCTGGCAGTAGCTCATCGCGTCGTGTCTATTACGATTACAACCGGTCGAGTGGTCGAAGCTTCTGGGATAAGCACCGCGATAAGCTGACAATGGCGATCGGTACAGGTGCTGGTGCAGCAGTTGGTGGTTTGGTTGGTGGCAAGAAGGGCGCTGGGATTGGCGCGCTCGCAGGACTTGGTGGTTCTGCCTTGTACACCTACAAGTTAAGGAAGCGTAACAGCAACTACTAATTAAACCGAGGTGCAGGTTTGAAAAAAGCTAAACTTGCCCTAGCTCTAGGTACTCTCATTGTTCTAAGCGCTGGATGGGCAGTTCCTCTTAGGGGAGCTGCCCCTTCTTTTGCCCAGCAAGCGCGTGGTAACAGTGCCGGTCCTTCCAGCTTGGCGCTAATGCCGATCAGATTTCGAGAAGATCGAAATGCCGGTTTGTTGGTTAATGGCTGGGTGAATGGAGCTGGACCGTTTACCTTCGCGATTGATACCGGTGCTGGCGTTTCAATTGTAAGCAGCAAGGTAGTCGCCGATGCGGGCCTGCGCGTTAATAAGTCGAGTCGTCAATTAGTCGGGGGTCTCAGCACTTCTCGAATATCTTCAAACGACGAAGTCCGTGATGCGCATATCTCGTTAGGCGCAAGGACGAACAATGTTCCTGGCAAGCCAATTCTGGCTGTAGTTCAAACATTGCCCGGAATGATTGATGGAATCCTGGATCCGACCGAGCTATTTGGTCAGTTGGCGTATTCAATTGATTTGCCCAATCGACAACTCCTGGCATTCGACGCACGAGCAAATGGTCTTGATCTCACGCATGCACCGAAGGGTGGTGCCATCGTTCGCTGGGTGCGTGAAAGCGGAAGCCCACGACCTTTTGTAAAGCTTGGCGATGGCCGACTCGCGCTCCTCGATACTGGTTCAGGATTTGGACTCGCTGTCAACCAGTCAGGAATCTCTGCCGGACGAAATCATCGAGGCAGGGAGGCTCAGGATCTTGGCGGAGGCTCAGTTCAGTCGAGACGCGTTGATCCAACCACCGTTAGTATTGGGGACCTGGTTTTGCGGGGTGTGCCTACAGACGTGCTGATTGGTGTGGCGCCGGGAACGCCTTTGATTCTCGGCAGGCGCGCACTCTTTCCTTTCAAGGTTACTTTTGAACCAAACTCGCGCTTGATTATTTTCGAACCGACGCTGCGAGAGTAAACTGCCACTCATTTTTTGAAAGTTGTGTCTTAGTATTTTGAAGCTCTTATAGCGGAATGTTTCCGTGCTTCTTTGGTGGGTTATTGTCGCGCTTGTTTTCTAATAACGACAATGCACGGATCAGTTTAGGGCGAGTTTCTGCCGGTTCAATTACTTCATCAACGAAACCACGTTCAGCAGCAACATACGGATTTGCGAATTTGTCTTCCAACTCGGTAATGCGGTTCCTTTGTGCAGCAACTTTATCATCGGCTTCATTCAATTCTCGTCGATAAAGTATTCCCACAGCTCCTTCCGCTCCCATTACAGCTATTTCAGCAGAAGGCCAGGCAAAATTGACGTCAGTTCTGATGTGCTTCGAAGCCATCACGCAATATGCACCGCCGTAGGCTTTGCGCGTAATGACTGTAACCTTGGGTACCGTAGCTTCCGCGAACGCATAAAGAAGCTTCGCTCCGTGAGTGATGATTCCACCATGTTCCTGGGAAACACCTGGCAAGAATCCCGGGACATCTTCGAAAGTAACCAGTGGGATATTGAAGCAGTCGCAGAATCTAACGAAGCGCGCGCCTTTGATTGAGGCCGTAATATCCAAAACTCCTGCAAGGTAAGCAGGTTGATTGGCGACGATTCCTACTGAGCGTCCACCAAGACGCGCAAAACCAACACAGATGTTTTGGGCAAACATTGAGTGGACTTCGAAAAAGTATCCATCATCGACTACATGATTGATGACTTCCCGAATGTCGTACGGTTGATTCGAAGCTTCCGGAATGAGCGAGTTGAGCTTTGGTTCAATCCGATCGCTTGGGTCGTCAGATCCTTGAAAGGGTGGATCTTCAAGGTTGTTGGATGGGATGAATGAGATTAGCTCGCGGACTACTCTTAATGCATGCTCGTCTGATTCAGCAGCAAAATGCGCCACACCCGAAACGCTATTGTGCGTGATCGCTCCGCCCAACTCTTCTTTTGTTACTTCTTCGTGTGTAACAGTCTTGATGACATCCGGACCGGTAATAAACATGTAAGAAGTGTTTTTTACCATTACATTGAAATCCGTAATGGCCGGACTGTAAACGGCACCTCCCGCACATGGTCCCATGATGCAACTTATCTGCGGAATCACGCCGCTTGCCAGTGTGTTACGCAAAAATATGTCGGCATAACCGCCCAAACTTACTACGCCTTCCTGTATGCGAGCCCCACCAGAATCGTTCAGGCCGACGATCGGCGCTCCGACTTTCATGGCCAGGTCCATCACCTTGCAAATCTTTTCTGCATGAGTTTCGGAAAGGGAACCTCCAAAGACTGTAAAGTCCTGCGCAAACACAAAGATCTTCCTGCCGTCGATTAACCCGTGACCTGTTACAACCCCATCACCAGGATAGAGTTGTTTATCCAAATCGAAATCCTTCGAACGGTGAACAACCAGCTTGTCGAACTCTTCAAAA
>JBKPQV010000398.1:0-4069 GCA_046734235.1 Acidobacteriota bacterium | reverse complement strand
AACTCAAAACGGAAAAAACTTAACCACAAAGGCCCAAAGACACTAAGACACAAATGCAACTTATGAAGAGCGGTTCGTGTCTTTGAGTCTTCGTGTCTTTGTGGTTAAGTTGTGCATTCCAAACTTTTCACACAGTCTCTTCAGCCGCGTGGAGTTTCAATTTCTTCGCTAGTAACCAGATCCCAAAGTCCTCTCGCGCGGCGCAGCCGCGCGCAGATCATTGGGTGTCTCTATTGGTAGAGAAAAAATTGAAACTCCATCCCGAGCGTTCGGGACTGAAGCCGGTGGTGTCTCATCGCGTTATGCGGGATTTTCGTTTTTGTGTAGAGCCTATCTTTCTCATATTTATCTACTCTAGTGTTTTTTAAGGTAATCTCGTCAGTGCTAACTATGGACGTTCTCCTCATTATTAACAACGCCGCAGCCAAAGCTCGCCAGGCCTGGCCACTCATTCAGAATCAACTAAATGAAGCAGGCATAAATTATCAGGCTTACGAAACAAGAGAGGCCGGCGACGCAACGTTGAAAACTCGTGAAGCTTTGCGAAGTGGGGTTCACACAATCGCTGTCGTTGGTGGTGATGGAACTCTAAGTGAAGTTGCCGAAGGTTTCTTCGAGTTCAATCAAGATCTCGATTTACTGCCAACCGCTGTTAATCCAAACGCACGACTCGCAATTCTTCCTGCTGGTACTGGAGATGATTTCGCTCGCGGTCTTCGGAAAGGACGCAAACCATTAAAGAGTTGGATCGAAACTTTCCTTAGCGACGGCTCAAATAATGCTACGCAGATCGATGTGTTGTACGGTCGGAGTAATGATTTCGAGAAGCCGTTCATCTGTCTAAACGCATCAACAATGGGAATTGGAGGTGAAACGGCGGCTCGTGTTGCTGCCCAGGGAAAATTGATGCGCCGTTTTTCCGGCGAGTTTCGTTTTGCGTACGCGGCTTTAGCGGCACTTGCAGGATGGCGAGAACGACGGGTCCGCGTGACAGTGGACGGGCGCATCGTTTCAGATGCACCGATGAATCTTATCGGAGTTGCTAACGGCCTCTACGCTGGTGGAGGAATGATGTTATCGCCGGAGGCGCGAGTAGATGATGGCAAACTTGATGTAGTCACCGTATCCGGTCTGACGAGGGCAAATGTGGTAACGGAGTTATCGCGGGTACATACAGGGGGCCATGTTAATAATCCCAAAGTTAAGATCACGCAGGGGGAAATCGTCCGAATCGAAACGTTTTTAGTTCAGGATGCGATGCTTATTGAAGCAGACGGAAATGTTCGGGGAGTTACGCCTGTTCAGTTTCAAGTACTACCGAAAGCGTTAAGATTTCAGATTTAAGATTTCAAATTTCAGATTGAAATCTGGTATCTGCAAACAATCTGAAATCTGAAATCTACAATCTGAAATCTGAAATTAACTTTCCAAAGCTTCAATCTTTGCCACTCTTCTTCGATGTCGCTCTTCGCCTGTGAATCTCGCTGCCACAAAGCTACGGACGATATCCAATGCCAGTTCAATCCCGGTCACACGAGCACCAAGACACAAAACATTGCAATCATCATGCTCCCGCGATTGGTGAGCGGAATACGTGTCACCGCACAAAGCGGCCCGTACACCTCGCAGCTTATTGGCCGCAACCGCCGCACCCACACCGCTGCCGCAAATCAGGACGGCGATTTCCACTTCACCTGATTGCACCGCCAGGCCTACCTTCTCCGCATAATCGGGATAGTCGTCAGGTATTGAACCGTCGTGAGTTCCGAAGTCACTTATTTCGTGACCAGCCTTGCGGAGCTCTTCAATAACTGTTTCGTTAAGCGGAAAACCAGCGTGATCGGCTGCTACAGCTATTCGCATAATTCACAAGATCGGAAAGTGTTATTTGCCGCGGAGCGGCCTAAGCATATAGCCCAGGGTGAAGCGAAGCGGAACCCTGGGTAAGGCGCCGAAACCGATCAGTGCGTCCCGAAGGGACGCGAGGCCCATCCTGCTCTTTCAGGCAACGATCGCCGCCTAGTCAATACTCGGCTACGAACCAGACCGCTGCTCGCTCGCGTCCTTTCAGGACGCTCTTCATCTCTCTAGCCGCTAACCCAGGGTTACGCTCGCAAAGCCTCGCTTCACCCTGGGCTGTATGCTTTGGCCGCTCCGCGGCAAAGAAATCTCAATAATAACTACAATAACGCCTTCGCTTGCTTGACCAGATTCTCGACAGTGAAGCCCAACTCACGCAGTGCCACATCACCCGGCGCCGATGCCCCAAACCGATCAAGTGCAACAACACTGCCTGATGGTCCGGTGTAACGATCCCAACCTTGCGATACTCCTGCCTCGATTGCGACACGCGCCTTAACACCTACTGGCAAAACTTCATCTCGATACCCTTTCGACTGCTCCTCAAACAGCTCCCAACAGGGCATTGCCACTACTCTCGTAGGAATACCCTCTGCTTGAAGCTGTTCGCGAGCATCAAGTGTCAGTGATACTTCGGAGCCTGTTCCCATCAAGATCAGTTTGGGGGTTGTAGCTTGGTGATTCGCATCAGTCGCTTCGGCCAGGACATAGGCGCCCCTTCGTAGGCCACTAGCAGGAGCAAACTTCTTCCGATCTATGATGCTTACTTTTTGCCTGGTCAGCGCCAACGCCGTCGGAGCATTCCGCCGCAGGATAGCAATACGCCACGCCTCACTCACTTCAGCTGGATCAGCAGGACGAATTACAAAGAGATGCGGGATCGCCCGCAAAGCAGCAAGGTGCTCCACTGGTTGATGTGTTGGTCCATCTTCGCCAAGGCCAATTGAATCGTGTGTGAACACGTAAATGACTTGCACTTCGGAAAGGGCTGCTAAACGTATTGACGGTCTCATGTAATCCGAAAATGTCATGAAGGTCCCGCCATATGGAATCAAACCGCCGTTGAGTGAGATTCCGGTTAGGACACTGCCCATAGCGTGTTCGCGAACGCCAAAGTGTAAAATGCGCCCTTCATATGAGTCAGCTTCAAAACTCCCGCCCGATTTGATATCGGTATTGTTTGAAACACCCAGGTCAGCTGATCCGCCAATCAACATCGGCATTACAGGAGCGAGCGCATTGATTACTTCACCGCTCGCCACCCTGGTCGCGATTGATTTTGCGTCCGCGAAGGTCGGCAAATGATCTTCCCAGCCAATAGGCAATTCTCCAGACAGCATCAAGTGCAACAACTGACCGGCTTCGGCGTTATCAGCTGTGTATTTCTCAACCGACGCTCGCCAATCGGCCTCTAGCTGAGCTCCACGTTGAGTCGCTTCGCGAAAATGCGTTAGCGCCTCCTCCGGCACATAGAATTGCTTGTCTTCGGGCCACCCGAGGTGCTTCTTAGTCTCCCTGATCGCGTCCTCACCAGGAGCATCACTGTGCGCTTTTCGCGTGCCCTGTGTTGGCATGCCAAATCCAATTACGGTCTTTACTGAAATCAAACTTGGCTTGTCTGTTACTGATTGCGCTTCACGAATTGCCGCTTCGATCGCTTCTAGATTATTGCCATCGTTTACTGTTAGCGTGTGCCAACCATATGCTTCGAATCGTTTAGGCACGTCTTCGCTAAAGGCCAGGCTGGTAAAGCCCTCAATCGTGACGTGATTGTCGTCGTAGAGGTAAATGAGCTTACCAAGTTTAAGGTGTCCCGCGAGAGATGCCGACTCCGATGCCACTCCTTCCATCAGATCTCCATCAGAGACAATTGCGTAGACATAATGATCGATAATCTTTTGATCAGTCTTGTTGAATAATGCTGCCAGATGAGCGGCTCCAATCGCCATCCCCACGCCGTTTGCAAAACCCTGACCGAGTGGGCCTGTGGTTATTTCTACGCCGGGAGTTAATCCGTATTCAGGATGGCCGGGAGTTTTTGAACCCCACTGACGGAAGTTCTTCAGTTCGTCTAACGGCAGGTCGTAGCCAGTCAAATAAAGCAAAGAGTAGAGCAACATCGATCCATGACCGGCAGATAAGAGAAACCGATCACGATTTTCCCATTTCGGATTCTGAGGATTGTGGCGGAGAAACCTGGTCCACAAAA
>JBKPQV010000397.1:0-4742 GCA_046734235.1 Acidobacteriota bacterium | reverse complement strand
CCGCTTAATTTCGCGGAGTACTCTATGGCCGAGAACAAAACCAAGCCAACCGACGACAGCATCGAAGACTACATCGCCTCAAGAGCCAATGCGCAGCAAAAAGCGGACTGTCGTGAGTTGATGGCTCTGTTCAAGAGGATCACCCGGCAAACACCGCGTATGTGGGGGCCCAGCATTGTAGGTTATGGTTCCTACCGGTACACCTACGAAAGTGGACGAACTGGGGAAGCCCCTTTGGCGGGCTTTACTATCCGCGGTCGAGAACTGGTGATCTACCTTTCGACTGAAGGACAGGAACAGAAAGCCTTGCGGTGTAAGCTTGGTAAGCACAAGATGGGCAAGGTCTGTCTGTACATCAAGCAGCTTGCCGATCTTGATGAGTCGGTGCTCGAAAAGCTTGTTGTAGGTTCAATCGCGGAGGTAAAGCGGCGCCATGGGCGATGGAGCGCCTAACAATTCGATTAAGGCAAAGGGCTTGCACAAAGTAAGACACCACCTGCTTTAGTCTCGACCACTCGGGATGGAGTTTCAAATTTTCGCTAACAGCGGCACCGAACTTCATGAACCGTCTTCTTTGTTAAGTTGCGTCCGTTCAAACGCAACGCTAGAAACTTCTCTCTAGTGAATTTTGCGGGTATGCTATCCAGTGGATCAAGGAGTACTGTTATGGTTAAACCTAAAATAGTAATGTGGCTTTTCATTTTGGCGGGTCTACTTTGGATCCTAGCTGGTATTCGCGACCTTGTCGCTCCAGGGTTTTTCAACATGAGTGGGCGTACCGTGAGTAACAGCAGTATCGCGCTTAATTTTGCTATTGGAATAGTCTTTCTTGTCATTGGTAGTTCTCAAGCCCTTAGAACCCACCGCAATTAAAAACAGCTAAATTGTGTAACAATAAAGGTGCTCTACGAGCCAGAGGTTCGTACGCAGAATTGCTCTGAACCTTAAGGGGCGTAGCCCAAACAAAAGGGGCGTAACTTACGGAAGGGCATAGCCACATCCTCACAACGGGCGGCGAAGCCGATACACAGGTGCAAATTGACTTTTGAAGCAAGCCCATCTAAACACTCGACCGCACAGGCGTGATCGACTTAATTCAGTCTATGAGTTTTATTGATCTAAACGAAGATGATCTTGAAATCGAGATCTTTCTTGATGAGGAGTCGAGAACTGTAACCGATCAAATAGCGTACTTAACTCAGGCGCCTATTAGAGTTACTCATCGTCCTACCGGTGTTAGTGCCGTTGGTGAGGGGCAAGGAAATCAAGTCAAAAATAAACAAAGAGCCATCGAACTCTTGAAGGAATATCTGGCTAAAGCATCTGAGCAAAAATGATTGCCGTTGAGCTGCGTGGGCGGGGTGCTCAAGCGCACCGTTCAGCGGCTTAGCGAAGAGGCTGCTAAGGAATGGAAGTTCTCTCCTTCAGTTGAAGGTACAAAAGCGCGAACAGCACGCCTCACCTTTATTTTCAGACAATTGATGTTGGTCCAAAACCCAAGGCGGAGTTTACGATAGTCTTTCTACCTCCTTATAAAGTAGATGTAAGAGAGCATGCGAGAATTGTTGAGTGACTCTTTGCTAAAGCGAACAAGCGTTAGACAGCTATTTGGTACGCACATCAATGGTAAAGTTAATTACAAAAGTTGTCGGGGCAGTTTTTGCATTGTGCGGCACGTTCTTGTTCTTCATCGTCACTGTTGATATGAGTTCGGATTTGCGCATCGCGGGTCCGATGAACATGTGGCCGCCTCCGCTTTGGGCCTATATCATTGCTGATGCCATTTTTGCGTTACTCACAATCCTCGGAATGAAGTTGATGAGGTGGAAGCGCATTTCTGCCGGCTATTTGATGAGCATAATAGGCTGTCTCTTGCTCATTTCTGCAGTCATAAATCAGTTCAATGCTCCTCCCAGAGATGGCATCAGTGATGGTAGATACGCACCGGCGGACATAGAGAGTTATCTTGCGGCGTATATCATCGCAGCGTCGGTATTGTTCGTGGGCCTATGGTTCATCATTCAGCATGTCAGGAAGCAAAGGCTAAGGTGATCGTCAATTATGAAATCACTGTGTAACTCTTCACGCCTCGTGCTGGGATTGCTCGCTATTGCGCTTCTATCCAGTACCTCAGCATTCTCACAAAGCATTAATAGAATGGTCCAGTGGCCAGAGACGATCGTCACCCCGATCAACACAACCGGCTGAGGTTATTCTCAAGATCTGGCGAATGCTGAAGCGTTGGAGATCATTGACTTCGCTGTGGGCGGGAAATCAATCACCATAGGTCACTCCTTTGCGGGAGATGACGAATGGCTAAAGAATTTTACGGTGCGAGTGAAAAATATCTCGAGCCTAAACATTCTCTCGGTGCAGTTGAACTTATTTCTTCCAGAGATAATGCCGGGCGGTCCACTGGTAACGCTCTGTTACTATGTTCTAAAGGAAAAGTCTTCGGGGATCGAAGAGTTCGCGTTCTTTTGGGTTGATGAGATAGACAGACCAAATTCCTTACTTCGCGGAGCGGCGTATGTCAATAAAACCTTTCATAGGTTTGCAGGTACTGTGAACGGAAATCGAGTCTTTTTTGCCCTATCATTGCGAAATGGAGTTATTTACAGATCAAGGGAATTTTTCTGCCAGGTGGAACGTCAGATAAACACGGACGAATCGCCATTGACGGCAGACTGGTAAAGCTAAACGCAAGTAAGAAGATAAGATCAAAGAACGTAAAGTTCTGGGTCAGTCACGGATATAATCAGTAGGAACAAATTCACAGACAACTCGCATGACTACACCTATGCGAATGATTTCAAACTTGTACCTGGTCGGACTGCTTCGATCAGCCGTGTGCGCCGAGATCATCGCCGACTTGGCACACGCGCCGGATGAAAGGGCTCCCTCTTTATGGCATCAAGGCTGAAGCGCGTTCTATGAACGAAAGCGTGCGAAAAGTTGCGCGGCTGACTCCTTCAGAGATGACGGTTAACCGCGTAAAGGAGAAACTCCTGGAGATTCGCCATCAAGGTTCGGCTTGCAGCGATCGATCTGAAAGTAGAGGTAGTGCAATGATTGTTTTGCGACTCGCCTTATTGATTTTGTTGGTGGGCTTTTCGACGGTGGGTCAGGACCGGTCTCGTGACGAGCGGCCTCAAGCTCCATCTTCATGTCCTTTGACCGTACCGCCCGCAGTTGAATTCACACCTCCCGGCGAACGTCAACTGGGCCCAAGCGATAAATTCTTTTGGCTTGGCACAAAAGAGCTATGGACCTCCCTTCCGAAATCGGGAAACGTTTGGGGTTGGGGACCTCGGGAAGCGGGCAGCCCCAATTTAACCGCCAAAATTTTTTGGGGCAGCGTTGATTTTGATTACCACAAAGCAGAGGACTACACGTTAAAGGTTACGGGACGACGCCTCGATGGAGACGCTCCGCCACTTGTAGTGGACAAAGTGACGAACGCGCTCTTTGTTCCTCATGCCGCGATGCTGACCGGTGTTTATGTACCTGCTCCCGGGTGCTGGGAAATCACGGGCGACTACAAGGGCCAACAGTTGAGCTTCGTCGTATGGCTTTATCCGGCCAAGTGGGTTAAACAATAACTGGCGTATCCCCTCGCCTTTGACTCAAAACTGGAATCGCTAATTTCGTGTTTAGTTCGTGTGATTTCGTGGATCGTCTCTTGTCCGGGAAGATAAGGCGATCCACGAAATCACACGAATTAACACGAAACAAAGAAGATCCTACCCACCATCGGCGAAAGGCGTGAAGAATGACTTGTTTAGGATGTGGTAGCACTGCGCTCGTGAAGGGCCATCTCCAAGCTGATGATGCTACTTCTAGTATCAGCTTTCAACTGGCCGATACTGGGACAATGCGAAGCCTGTTCGGCGTCGGCCGACGCAAGGTTCGTGCGTACGGGTGCATTCGATGTGGCAACCTTCAGTTCGCCGTAGAGTTCACAGACGACGACCGACAGCGATACCAGCAATTCGAGGGGACGCAACCCGATGTCCTGACTCGGATCAACGCGAAGACGGATCAGGAGTGAATTTTTTGCTGACAATGAAGGTGTGTTGTTTCATATATTGGGAGGGTTAAAGATTGAAAAAGTATTTTGCCTTTACTTTCCTGTGTGTTCTTTTGTGTCTCTCGGGTGAGTGTTTTGCGCAATCGCCGAATGAAGGTTTCATTACTGCGCCGGACGGCGTGCGCTTATTTTATAAAATTGTTGGAAGCGGCCCGGAGACATTGGTTGCTGTTCACGGCGGACCCGGCAATTCTTTGACTTCCATTCTCCCCGACCTTGAGCCACTCGCTAAAAATCGCCGCGTGATTTATTACGACCAACGTGGCAATGGTCGCTCCGATTTAGTCGAAGATGACGAGAACCTTTCCATTACCAAACATATTCAAGATTTGGAAACGGTGAGAGCGCACTTCAAACTTGAGAAAATGACGCTATTGGGCAATTCGTGGGGCGGACTGCTCATTGGATATTACGCCGCCGCTCATCCTGATCGAGTGGAGCGATTGATTCTTCACAGTCCGGCTGCACCGACAAAAGTTTTATTGTCTGAAATGGATGCTGAAGTTCAGCGTCGACTGAAACGTCAGTACACTGATGAGCAGCTGAAGCGGCTTGCGGTTTTAGCAAGTTGGCAAACCTGGCTGAAAGCATCAGACCCGCGAGGCGTCTGCAGTGAAATGTTTCAAATGGTTTTATCCGTCTATGCTTTCAA